>NZ_JAOQJT010000019.1:0-10398 GCF_025567285.1 Coprococcus aceti | reverse complement strand
ATCCGTAGCTATCGCTGTCTGGAATTCCATTACTTCTCCATCGACCTTTATGAGTCCTCTTCCCTTTAGATTTTCCGGTTCAAGCTCCACTCTTCCTGTTCTCAGAACCGATGAGTACATATACTTTTCATTCAGGCTCAATGCCACTGTTTCAGATATATTGTCTTCTATCCTTCCAGGTATTCCCGTATTACCAAATCCATTTGCAGTTACAATCGTATATATTCCATATGCAGTACCATCATGAACAATCTTCTGCATATTATCATCATATATTTCTGCTGTTTTTTCACGAAATCCAGCATAGTTATCTATTATGAACACTACTGCAGGCATATCGTTTTTGTTAACTTTTTTATAGGAGTTGAAGCTTATTCCACCAAGAATATTTTTTCTTGTAGATATAATCCTGTTTATTAAGAATATCAGTTTCCTAATTCTGTCGTCATCATCCTCGCTAACAAAGCCGCCAACCTGTGGAGCCTGTTCAAAGCACCGCAAAGATTTATTGCTAAAGTCTGCTATGTATATATTCACTTCTGAAGCTTTATATCTGGTTATCAATGATGCAATAAGTGTCTGAACAAAGGTACTTTTACCACTTACATTCGTTCCACATATTGCAATATTTCCAGCATCCGCAATATCTATCCTATATGGTTTCTGACTTTGCCTTGATGGATCATCGTACATTCCTATAGTTGCCACCAATGAATATGTATCATCTGATTTATTTATCGGATATTCATTATCTATATCGTCTATAAATATAGGATTAGCTATTGGTGGTATCCACAAACTATAATCTCTGTTATATCCATTTTCTCTTGCTATCTTGGCCAAATACTCTTTAACCGCATCCAACTGCGTTACGCTGTTTGCCGGATTTGACACTTTGGCAATTTTCTTCTTTCTTATAATCTCCGAACCAGAAGCTGAAAGTATCGCAGTTCGTGTATCTTCACCAGAAACCGCATCTCCCCGATACTCAGCTCCACTCCAGCCAGACTGGAAAAGCTCGTACACTTCATCATTTCCAACCTGCAGATATCCCCTTCCTGCCTGAGTTATAAAAGCAGCATCCTCCTTGTGCAGCATCTCTTTACTGTCCTGCTTATCCTGCACTCTAAGACACAGCTTAAACTTGGAATTCGACCAGATATTTTCGTCGACTGTTCCTGCTGGTTTCTGCGTAGAAAGGATCAGATGAACACCAAGGCTTCGTCCAACCTGTGCAACACTTATAAGCTCCTTCATAAATTCCGGCTGTTCTCGCTTCAGCTCGGCAAACTCGTCCACTATTATAAACAGATGTGGTACCGGAAGTTCTACCTCACCAGCTTTTACAAGCTTGGTATAATTATTAATATTGTTCACTCCGGCCTCATTGAAGACTCTCTGTCTTCGCATATTCTCGCTCTTTATGGACACCATAGCTCTCTTTATCGCACTTCCTGACAGATTCGATATTGCTCCTATCATGTGTGGAAGACCATCAAACAGGTTTGCCATTCCTCCGCCCTTATAATCAATAATGAAAAAGCCTATATCATCAGGGCTGTAGTTTATCGCCATTGAGAGAATATATGTCTGCAACGTCTCCGACTTTCCCGATCCTGTAGTTCCCGCAACAAGCCCATGGGGGCCATGATATTTCTCATGTACATCAAGAATACAGTCCTTGCCACCAGCCGACTGACCTATGACAGCCCGCATACTGTTGTAATTTTTGTTTGTCTTCCATCTGTCGAGAACCCGCAATTCTTCCAGCCTTTGTATTCCCAGCATATCAAAAAATGTAAGGCTGTCGGGTATACCGCCAGCCTCCACATCTTCGTTCACCTTTATAACTGCTATTCTGTCGGCAAAAGCTGCCAGTTGACTTTCTGTCACCTTATCAAAATCTACATGGCTATACTCATCCGTCTTCATCCTATGGATTCCCGAAAACTGTTTGTCGATTATAAGCTCATAAGTAGTGTCATTCAACAACTGCGATTCCTTATCAGCCAAGGTTACCACTGTGAAAGAATATTTCTGTGCATCTGTTGTTATGTACTTATTTATCGCATGCCCTTCCAGCAGAGAAGTATCAGCAACAAACAACACAATGTGAGTAAACTGTCGCTTCTCTATAGTATAATCTTTCTGTTCCCGGTCTCTCAGAATATCAATAATTCTGAAAAACAGGTCGTCCACTGAGCTTCTATCTGACGCCATCAGTCTCTCACTATAATCATCGAGCCACACATGCGGCATAAACCTATAGTTCATCCATTCACTGCTATCAGTTTCAGAATCGAATGCAAATGCAAGTTTTACATCACGATAAGAATTATTCGCTGCTATCTGTGCAATCATGGTTCTTGCCACATCAAATGCTTTGCTCTTATCTCCCGCTCCAACTATACCTATTATACCTGTAGCTCCGAGATCCACGCCCTGCGGAACATCCTTTATTCGTGAATATACAGCCTTTACTTTGCCCGGGATCTGTATCAATTCATCATCAGACTGTTCCATTCGTATCTTAGGAACAGTTATATACTCTGACACATCCAATGTTCCCAGGCCAACCCGCTCCACCAGATAATCCTTCTGATTCCTGTTCCTATTCCACAATTCAGTTGACTGATCTGTATATTGCGTTATAACATCAGGAGATTTGTACATATCTCCAAGCACATTTTTTATAGTGTTCTGATTATAAGCTATCTGTTTTATCTGCCGTCTCAGATATCTGGCATACCCAGATCTCCTGTCAAGCTCCCCCTGTGCATTTCTCTTCTTATCATAATGCATATTGATGAAGGCCCATAACACTCCTATAGCCGCAGATGCAGCAGCAGTGATAAGACCTGTATACATAAGCATTCCAGAATTGCTCCCTGATGATCTGTAGCTGTACATAGCAAGAACTCCTCCAAGCATCATAGGGATCATCATTGTAAATGTTGGTCCTATAACCATCAAGAGCGGCTTCTTTTCTATCTGCTGTTTTGCCGGTGGATTCTCAATTGTCACAGACTCTATAACCGGCTCCTTCGTATTTCTGGGAGATCTGTGAAAAAATCTGTCTTTTTCCTGAACATCCGCATATTGAAGCCTCTCAGAATCCATATACGGCAGATTGACAATAATACCATCTTTTAAGTGGTTCTGTATCAGCACGCCGATAAACTGCACACAGTATATTATCCTTAAAGCATCGACTTCTATAATATCTCCACATTTAAGCTTGTATCCTGACTGTACCGGATTGCCATTCACGGTCAAGCTATGGTTGCCAGTATCGCATATACTCCATCCATTTTCATTTTCCACAAATTCGGTCTGAACACCAATCATTTCCGGGCTTCTCACCACAATCTCATTCTCGTCAAGACTTCCTATTCTTATACGATGGACACCCGATATCATATATTTATCCACAGGAGTCATAAATTCCATAAGATTTCCTCTTTCGACTATTTAATAACACACTTTACAGCACTTGTGCTGGCACCATTCTGCACGTTTCCGCCTGACTTATAGCAAGGAACAACCTTAATATAATATTTTCCAGCTTTCAGTCCGGTTATGGTTGTACTGGTACCCGTTATCTTACTCTTTGAATTATATAGTGACATCTGTCCACAATCTTCACTGTCCTTCTTGTAGCCATAATAATATATCCTGTATTCGCTGGCATTATACTCCTTCTTACTATTAGACCACTGTATATATAACTGTCCTGATTTTTTAGATTCTGTATTCGCTATCTTAACTATGTTTGGCACCACTTTTATAGTTCTGGTGATAGACTTTGTACTATAGTGCGCAGCATCCGCTCCCTTTGGTGTAAAGGTAGCTGTAATCACTACACTGCCAAATGCTTTGTTATTCATAACCTGAACTCTTCCACCTGCCGCATTGATCGCAAGCAATTTAGGATTACTTGATTTGAAGCTAAATGTACCCTGACAATCACTAGGTGCAACACACTCAAAGCCATGTGTTCCATTTGCATTGTGCCATGTTGTTGATATAGGACTCTTGAACGAGATCACCGGTACCTTTTTTTCAATTCTAAAATTCTTTACAACTCTCTTTCCTGATACACAGTTGGAACCATTTGCCGTAATAGTAACTGTCGCTGTACCAGGCTCTTTATTATTTGCGTATTGTACTGTATAATCTGATGCCTTCAGCTTTGCACTTCCATACGCAACTGTAACTGCAGGCTTGAAATAACTTCCGCTATATGTATAAGAATTAGCAGCTAATGTCACTGTCGCTTTTGTTATATCCGCCTGAGAAATTGTAAATGTCTTACTTACTTTTCCAGTTAAATTCTTACAACCCTCTATGGCTGCCTCCGCTTTATTTCCGGCCGATACATTATTCTTTAAAGTAATCTTATAGTTATCAGTACCCATTACCGCACCATTCAGCTTCACTGTAACCTTTGGTAACTTTGCTGTTCCGTCATATACACAAGATGCCACATCTATCGATGCAGACTGCACATTTGCAGGCTTAATTGTAAATTCCTTCTGGATCTCTCCGCCATAATCTCCACATCCAGTCACCACAATCTTTGCTTGTGTTCCTGCATTAATATTGTCTTTATAGGTGACCTTATAGTCTGTACCCTGTTCAATAACTCTTCCCTCATACTTGACCTGTACTGTCGGAGCTATCACCTTGCCTGTATATACATATGGTTTATCATCTGAAATGATCACCTCAGCACTGTCCTCTGATAAATTCAAGGCTGAAGGCTTGTACACATTATTATCCTGTCCGCTTGGAGCAATATCAAAACGGTGAGCCCCCACGACTTCATTGCACTTTAGATATGAACCAGACTTAACCTCAAGAGTCATGATACTGCCTCCACATGAGATTATCTTGTCTATTTTGCATGGCTCACTGCCTATGGCCAGTTTTTCGCAGTAGAGTCTCATGGACTGTGCGGTAAGTCCACGTATCTTCAGCTCGTCTTTATCCTCACTGTAATCTATTTTTCCATACACATACGCATCCGCTGCTTCAGACTCGGTCATGGTTATCCATGCAAGCGCTCTTCCGTTTGGTGATGTACTTAATCTTACTCCAACTGGATAATTTGCTATGCAATAATAGGTTTTTACCGCATCAGTCGAATCCGACTCATCAGCGTGTGCCTGCACCATACCAAATGAACATATAGCCAAGACAATCATCACTGCCGCTATAAGTTTTTTTACTCTCGTCATCTGAAATGCCCCCTTTACTTCCTTATATCTCCTCTGCTATTTGTAACCTTCTGTGATTCAACGCCATTTTTCTTCACATAAATTACAGGATAGTATCTGCTATACTTTGATACATTCACAGTAATAACTACTTTCTTGCCTTTCTTTACAGTTTTTATATGTGGCTTACCATATAGTTTTTTCATCTTTGACGATTCATACACTTTTACGATAACCTTTGAATTCGGAGTAGGATTATTTACTGTTACTTTTAGTGTTTTGCTGTTATGGGCAATTGACACAGATGACATCACCGGTCTTACATAATATGTAATCTTTCTTACCTTCTGCTCATATACACCATTATCACCTGCTTTTATCGTAACTATAGCTTTACCAACACCCTTTATTGTTATCTTTCCATTATTCGCTACAGAAATAACCTTAGGATTGGATGAACTATATGTAAGTCTGACTCCACCCTTTGCTGAGGCTCCTATGCTTCTCTTCACGCCCTTCTTATAATTATACTGTGTCTTTTTACTCTTAACCTGTATGCTCTGAGGTTTTCTTACCTTCACAGTGATTGTTTTTGAGCATGGCTTATAATTTGACTTTGTCTTATTATTAGCGCATATTGTTATTTTGGCTGTACCCGTTTTTGTGACTGTTATGACTCCTCTGTCATTGACCTTGAGTACATTCTCGTTTGAACTTGTGTACCTTATCTTCTCATTTCCTGAAGTCGTAGCTGCCAGGGTCATAGATGCTGTTCCACGACTGTTCAGAAGAAGCGTATATGTACCTGCGGCCTGCTTACCATCCTTCTTAACAGAAAGCTTGCATGCTGCCTGAACTATTGAGAATTTCATTGTGAGTGTGCCGATATTCTCATTTTTTCCTGTAATCTTTATAACAGCGGTTCCGACATTTTTATTATTCGAGTATGTAACATCATATGCATCTGCATTTACTACAGAGCCATCATTATCCGTAACTTTAATTACCGGTTTTATAGGCTTTCCCGTATAAGAATAACTCTTAGCCGGAATACTTACATTCATACTGTTTTCATCAAACCTATAAGCCCTCCTGATAATCACATTCTCATCAGAATCCGGAGTATATATGTTGTTACCAGCCTCATATGTATACAGATATGTTCCGGTTGGATTTCCCTCCTTGAACAAGCCGGTTCCAAAATCCGCATCCGCCGGTCTTCTTAACAATCTAACATATTGAAGATTTTTGCACCCTATAAAACAGAAATCGCCCAGTTTTGTCAGTCTTTCCGAAAAATCCAGATGCTCTAACAATTCGCATCCCGCAAAGGCACAATTTCCAACACTTGATAAATTATCAGGAATATCTATGTTCTTTATTCTGTTACAGCCCTGAAAACAATAGTCTCCCAGATTCTTGGTATACTCTGATAATTTCAAATCGGTTATGCTATAGCACTCTCCAAATGCAAACTGACCAAGTTCGTATATCTGAGATCCAGACATGTCTACATTCTTCAAACTTGAACATCTGGCAAATGCATACGCCCCCACCGACAAAGTTCCTTTCGAAAATTCCACAGACTTTAAAGAAGTACATCCATAAAAAGCCCTTCGTCCTATAGTGAGAGGTTCGTCTCCCTCTATAACCACAGACTCCAGATTTGTACATCCTGAAAATGCATTGTTACCTATATGTGTAACTCCAGGCTTTACTACAACCTTTATAACATTGAAATTAGTCCACGGCTTCTTGTCCTCCAGTCCAAAGTCAATCATCGCCTTATTTGTGGAAACATCCAATGTCAGCACCCCACTGTCACCATTATATTCAGCCCTGATTCCAGCATCCTCCGACACTGCATTCGTCGAAGCATATGCCTGTACCATTTCTGGAACAAGGCTGACCATACACATAATCACTGCTCCTACAATTACTGTAATTATCCTTCTCTTTAACTCCTTTTTCATGATCAATCACCCCACTCTTCTTCTTCTGTTATAAACTCATCTTCATTTACGCTTGATGTTCCGCTGTCCGCCTGTTCATTTGTTCCCGAACCACCAGATGATCCCGATCCACCACCTGCTGAACCGGAGCTTGCAGCCACAGACGAGCTTGTCTTCTTGCCCTTACTCACTATCAGATACAACTGAGTATCTTCAGTCATCTCAGTTCCCGCCTTTACGCTTTGTCTGATGATCACATTCTCATCAACGGTATCAGAATTCTCCTGGAGGGTACTAAAGGTGATTCCAAGGGTTGAACACTGTATAGTTGCATCATTCAAGGTCATACCTACAAAGTCAGGAAGTTTTACTGTCTGCTCTCCCAGGCTTACTGTGACCTTTACAGAACTCCCCTTTTCTATGCTGGTTCCCTGTGTATCCTGCTGTTCAATTATCAAGCCAGCCGCAACATCCTTACTATATTCTTCAGTTTCTTCAAGCTCTATACCAGCCTCTGTAGCCATAGCTCTGGCATCATCCAGAATTTCACCAACAAATTCCGGCACAACTGTCATCTCCTTGCCTTTACTGACCGTTATTCCAACTGAAGCCTTACGTTTCACCTTCATTCCCTTGGCTATATCCTGTGAGATAACGCATCCTTCTTCTACCTCAGAACTGTATTCTTTTTTCTCCTCAAGCGTTACACCAGACTCTCTGGCAATTTGTTTTGCCTCCGCCGTTGTGTGCCCAACAAAATCAGGCACAACAGATTTCCTATTAACCATCATGATAATTAACACAACTGAAACCAATACGATTCCAGCTATTACACCTATGATGATCTTCATATTGGGTCCATGCTTGTCAGAATCACCAGCTTCAAGTGCTTTTAAAATGTCTTCAAGCTCATCTCTGCTATCCTTCGCAGCTTCTCCAACGCCCGCAGCTCCAACATCATCTTCCCGCGACACAACACCATCTCCTTTACATTATTGTCAAACAATAGTATTGCATCATCAATTATTTTTGTCAACAGTCATTTAGTTTTTCTCTATTTAATTATAAAAAAATACATTGTTTTCATAACAAATGTTGTTAAGTAAACAATGTATTTTTACAAATCATGCCTTTATAGTTTTACACTTCTGTTTGTTCTTGCACTAATTGCAAAACAAAATCCCCAAAATCTTCTGCTAACGTTTCAACTATCTCATATTCCTTACCATTATAAAATGCCATTATAACCCTAGGCTCTTTTTGCTCGTTTAAATATGAATAATCTAAATATGCCATATTCCCATCATCAAAATTATATATAGGTATCCACTCATTAGGTAAGTTATATTCTTTCCGGTCATTTAACGCATAAGCAACAGAATTCCCCTCCAATATTCCTGAATCATCATCTGGGTCAATTCCAAAAATTTCATTACCATAAAATGATAAATAGCCATATTTTTTATAAAATTCTATACTTTGATTTGAAAATTTTATATTAAGCATTTGCTCTGATTTTCTAATTTCTTCTTCGTTTTTCCCCCCCGCTGTAGTATAAAATTTACATTTAGGTGCTAACTCCATTGCTTTAATAAAATTTGTATAGCTCATATATACCTCCACTAATCTAAATTATTACTTCGCCATTTCCAATATTCTCTTCTCCACTTATTAAACTTACTTCTATTAATCTTAGATGGAGCTTGTCCTATATTAGTGTGCAGTTTGCTGTAATTCTGCTGATGCTCTGTAGCCGTTATTTCCATAACTGGTCCATTATCTGTTTGATCAATGTGATGTATATTAACAGATTTTCCATCTGTTCCAATAGGTGCCAGTCCTTGCTCCATTCTCTGTGTATTCGTTCGACCCTGTTTGTCTACAAAACCAGGATCAAATGTGTTTTTATCCATTGTAACAGTTTTTCCGTTTACATCAACAGTTTTTTTGCCATTCTTCCAATTAACATTACCTCCACCCCCTCCCTGTCCTTTGCCAGTAGATATAACACCATTTTCACTCTCCGCCTTTGACGACGACTTCCCACCTCCAACAGACTGCATAGCAAACGATGTTGCCGCACTTTTTACCCAAGTCTTAACTATATCTCCGCCAGTAAAGTCTTTATCATACTTGTTTGAGTGATACGCATATACCACAGTATCTACAGTTGCATCAGATACCATATTCATAGCTTTTACAGCCATGACTCTTCCTACTGTGAGTTCTGCCCCAGACATAATTGCAGATGTTCCAGCTCCTAATCCTCCACTGATTGCACCCAATATTGCTCCAGATTCAAAACCATTTGCAAATCCATCATAAAATGACTTGCCGGATTTCATTGAAGCTATTCCATTCATAACGCCTGACGTGGCAGCACCAATAATAGCAGATGTCGCTATAGACTGTGTTACCGTGGCGGCCGCCGCCCCTAGTACTGCAGGGCAGACTATCGCCACTGCAGCAGTAACCACAAGCACGCCTATGCCTATAGCCAGCTTTCCTTCACTGGTCTCATACCACGGAGTTTCAGCATACAGGTTGCATAGAGTCTGTCCAGATGCCTCGAATTTTTCGTTACATTCTTTATACAGATCGTATGCCTCATCCAGAACCTTCTTCAGAGTCCCAAGCCGATCATATTCATCTACCAGTTGAGCACGATATCTGTCCAGGGATGATATATCCAGAGATTCCGCCATCTTGCTTATGTATATTATATCTCTCTGACGTCTGATATCATCAATATACTGTCCAAGTGTATCATATATCTTTGACAGCCTGTATGGTTCATCTTCAAGCTTGCCCAAGTCTACATACAAAAGAACTCCTCTATTTTCCATTATTTCCCTCATTCAGGTATTTGTCAACAAATTCAAACTCTTCCGGGTCCTGAAATCCAACAAAATATACCCGTTCTATCTGGTCATGATCAAACATGTACGTCTGTTTTGTAGATATATTTCCCTCTGGATACAGGCATCCTATATAGTCCCTTACGCTATCTGAATCCTCTGCCTTCTGCAGTCTTCCATATATCATCAGCCTTTTATTTGCGTTCTTTAATAACACAACCGAACCGATCGGCAGATATTTCTTAAATTCAATCATAATAACCTCCTCAATCTCAAAATGCCATCTCTGATGGCTATCAGAGATGGCACTTCTTTCCTACGAAATAATATTTGCTGCAAGCGATTCCGTTGCCGCTGCATTCTTTTTCT
>NZ_JAOQJT010000018.1:0-7500 GCF_025567285.1 Coprococcus aceti | reverse complement strand
TAGAGCAATCGAAGCTTTGAATTTAAGCCCCAGTAAACGGCGGCCGTAACTATAACGGTCCTAAGGTAGCGAAATTCCTTGTCGGGTAAGTTCCGACCCGCACGAAAGGCGTAATGATTTGGGCACTGTCTCAACAACACACCCGGTGAAATTGAAATACCAGTGAAGATGCTGGTTACCTGCGCCAGGACGGAAAGACCCCATGGAGCTTTACTCCAGTTTGATACTGGGATTCGGTACTGTCTGTACAGGATAGGTGGGAGGCTAGGAAATGGTGACGCCAGTTGCCATGGAGCCAACCTTGGGATACCACCCTTACAGTACTGGGTTTCTAACCTGCAGCCGTAACCCGGCTGGGGGACAATGTCTGACGGGGAGTTTGACTGGGGCGGTCGCCTCCGAAAGAGTATCGGAGGCGCTCAAAGGTTCCCTCAGAACGGTTGGAAACCGTTCGAAGAGTGCAAAGGCAGAAGGGAGCTTGACTGCGACACCGACGGGTGGAGCAGATACGAAAGTAGGACTTAGTGATCCGGTGGTATAAAGTGGGATTGCCATCGCTCAACGGATAAAAGCTACCCTGGGGATAACAGGCTTATCACTCCCAAGAGTTCACATCGACGGAGTGGTTTGGCACCTCGATGTCGGCTCATCGCATCCTGGAGCTGTAGCAGGTTCCAAGGGTTGGGCTGTTCGCCCATTAAAGCGGTACGCGAGCTGGGTTCAGAACGTCGTGAGACAGTTCGGTCCCTATCCGGCGTGGGCGTAGGATATTTGAGAGGAGCTGTCCTTAGTACGAGAGGACCGGGATGGACAAACCTCTGGTGTATCTGTTGTTTTACCAAAGGCATGGCAGAGTAGCCAAGTTTGGCAGGGATAAACGCTGAAGGCATCTAAGCGTGAAGCCCCCCTCAAGATAAGATATCCCATCTTCGGAGTAAGACCCCTTGAAGACTACAAGGTTGATAGGCTTCAGGTGTAAGTGTGGTAACGCACTCAGCTGAGAAGTACTAATAGGTCGAGGACTTATCCTTAGAGGTTTCTAAGAGATAAGCTTTGGAGATACGCAAGTGTGCATGATATCTGCAAGGTGCAGAATCTAAGGCATACACAGTAAAGAATAAAGTTTACTTTGAAACAGTCGTTGGTTGTTAGATGGGGTTAGGTTACTAGCTTTCTGTGTGAAATTCTGAAGGTACAAAATAAAAGTACCGAGAAAATTTAACGCTGCAACAGGTGTTAAATTTTTTCTGTATATAGGGGATTGGTCAAATGGTATGATAGGGGTCTCCAAAACCTTTGGTGGGAGTTCGATTCTCTCATCCCCTGCTAAAAAGCCTTGAAAACTCAGTGTTTCAAGGCTTTATTTATATTAGTGGGAAGGAAAATGGCAAACTATGAAAAAGGAGAATGAACCACATTAATATAAAGGCAGTTCTATATATTTTATAGTGACTTTGGTGGAAAAATATGTAAAATATTATAATATAAAGTAAAGAGAAGAAGGGATTAATATGTATTACAATGATGTGCTTGATCTGATAGGGAATACTCCGCTTATGTGTCTGAAAAAGTCGACAGGATACAATATATTTGCCAAGGCGGAATTCCTTAATCCTGGTGGAAGTATTAAAGACAGAATCGCAAAAAATATGCTGGAGGTTGCAGAGAGTGAGGGAAAACTCAAGCCGGGAATGACTATTATAGAGCCTACGAGCGGTAATACCGGAATAGGACTTGCACTCTGTGGTGTTCAGAAAGGTTATAAAGTGATAATTGTGATGCCAGAGAATATGAGTGAGGAGCGAAAGAAGGTTATCAGGGCATTTGGTGCTGAGCTGGTACTTACGGATCCGGTTCTAAGCATCGGTGGTGCTGTTGATAAGGCAAATGAGATAGCAGAATCTGATCCAGAGAAGTATTTCATGCCGCAGCAGTTTGTCAATCAGGCAAATCCAGATGCGCATTATCGCACAACAGCAGTTGAGATGTGTGAACAGCTTGGTCAGAAGATAGACATATATGTGTCTGGTGTTGGAAGTGGAGGTACTCTCCAAGGTATAGCTAAATATCTGTTGGAGAAAAATCCAGATACGAAGATTGTTGCCGTTGAGCCTAAGGGAGTGTCAGCGCTACATGGAGATGGCCCGGGAATCCATCAGATACAGGGAATAGGCGATGGATTTATACCGGATGTCCTGGATACATCACTGGTAACAGATGTGGTGGAAGTGGTGGATAAGGATGCCATTGAGATGGCGAGACGACTTGCCAAAGAGCAGGGACTTCTTGTAGGTACGTCATCCGGTGCAAATGTATGGGCGGCTATGAAGATGGCAGAAAAATATGGGAAAGATAAAGTTATAGCCACTGTGATGGCGGACAGAGCTGAAAGATATTTCAGTGTAGGTTTATGTTAAAATTTTGATTATCCCGAAAAACCCTTGAAATACAAGCACATTCGCAGGATTTCAGATTGATTTTACTACCAATTTACTACTTTTAACGGATTGCGCCTTGATATGCCGGAACATCTTGCGAGCATGAAACAACCCAATACAAACGCGACGCACTGGCGGCGCGGCACGTCGGCAATCACACAATTTCATATAGCACCGCACTGGCGGCGTTACCTTATCCCAACCGGGAAACAAGGAACGCCGCTATTTTTTTACCCTCATGTTACGCAGTAGGGGCAAAAAGAGTCTTGCTACACAAGGCTTTGCGGGTACGGTTTTCACAGGGTAAGGGATTGATACCTAAACCCTTAAAATCGCTGTTCTACCGCGTAACAAATATGCAGCAAAGGAGTTGATGAAGCTATGGCAGTTTTCCGCGTGGAGAGAAACACAGGATATACGGTTATGAGCAACCACCATTTACGCAACAAAGAACTTTCCCTAAAGGCAAAAGGGCTGTTATCGCAAATGCTGTCCTTGCCGGAGGATTGGGACTATACCCTTGCGGGACTGTCCTATATCAACCGGGAAAAAATCGACGCTATCCGCGAAGCTGTCCGGGAGCTTGAAAGAGCCGGATATATTCAGCGTTCAAGGGAGCGCGACGAGAAAGGACGCTTGCGGGGAACTGATTACATCATCTATGAGCAGCCGCCTAACTTGGATTTACCTACATTGGAAAATCCAACATTGGGAAATCCAACATTGGAAAATCCTACGCAGGAAAAACCTACGTTGGAAAATCCAATGCAATTAAATAAAGATATACAAAAGACTGACTTACCAAAAAAAGAAAAATCAAATACGGATTTATCAAGTAACCATTCCATTCCTATCCTTTCCCCTAACCCCTCTCCTTTGAGGGAAGAAACGGCAGAGCCGGAACGGAAAGGAACGGAAGCGGCAGACGCATACAGCGTGTATGAGGAAATCATCAAGGACAATATCGAGTATGAGCATTTTATCAAGCATACCAACATTGACAGGGAACGCTTGGACGAGATTGTGTCCCTTATCCTTGAAACTGTCTGCACCAAACGAAAGACAATTCGTATCGCCGGGGACGATTATCCGGCAGAGCTTGTCAAAGCAAAGTTTATGAAGCTGAACAGCAGCCACATTGAATTTGTCTTTGACTGCATGAAAGAGAACACCACGAAAATCCGTAACATCAAGCAATATCTGAAAGCGGTACTTTTCAACGCGCCCAACACCATTGACAGCTATTACACCGCCCTTGTCAACCACGATATGTACGGCGGCTATTAAAAAACAGGAGGATTTTAATATGACACAGAAAACAGGAGCTTTGATTTTTGATGAAACGGCAGACCGTTACGACATTCGCTTTGACCTTAACGACTACTACGGAGGATTGCATTGTGGGGATTGCCTTGAAGTGTTTGTACGCGGCAAATGGAAGCCGACCCGCATGGAGTACGGGGACAACTGGTATCTTGTCGGTGTGAGGGCTTCGGATTTGAACGGGCTGCGGGTGCGTATCTAAAGGCGGCATGAAAAATGTACGCCTTATTTTTATGCCCCGAAGCGGCACACCACCCTAACCAAACTATGAAAGGAGGGATTTCATGCAAGATGAAGTCAATGAAAAAGTCGTGTCTTTAGCAATCAAAACATCTAAGCTGACCGCCGAAGTGCTGCAAAAGGCTATGAAAGCCCTGCTTGCCAAAGGCAAAGGGCAGCTAACCAAAGCCCCGCATGGGAAAATCACTATGCGGCAGCTTATGAAGCAGGGAGAAAAGGTTTCCAACATTGAGATTACCGACCAAAATATCAAAGCCTTTGACCCTATCGCAAGGAAAAGCGGGCTTGATTACAACGTCAAGAAGATTGAGAACGGCAAGCCGCCGACCTATCTTGTGTCTTTTAAGGGCAAGGATATTGACGTTATGACCGAAGCGTTCCGGGAATTTACCGCAAAGAAATTAGGCAGGGATAAAAAGCCCTCTATCCGCAAGCTGCTTTCCACTCTGAAAGACAAGGCGGCAGCTCTGAACGCACAGAGGGACAAAGTGAAGAAAAAGGACAGGGAGGTATCGCTATGAAGCCGGAACTTAAAAAGCTGCTTATCCTAAATGCCCCCTATCTGCTCTTTGTCTATCTCTTTGACAAAATCGGACAAGCGGTACGCCTTGCGCCGGGGGCTGACCTTTCCGGCAAGGTGCTTTCCCTTGCAGACGGCTTTTCCGCTGCCTTTGCAACCCCGCTTCCGAGCCTTGCCCCTATGGATTTGCTTATCGGTATTGTGGGGGCTGTCCTTATCCGGCTTATGGTGTACTTCAAAGGCAAGAACGCGAAGAAATACCGAAAAGGTATCGAATACGGTTCAGCCCGTTGGGGCAACGCCGAAGATATAAAGCCCTATACCGACCCGGTATTTCAAAATAACGTGCTTCTGACACAGACGGAACGGCTTACCATGAACAGCCGCCCGAAGCAGCCGAAGTATGCAAGGAATAAAAATATCCTTGTTATCGGGGGAAGCGGCAGCGGCAAGACGAGATTTTTTGTGAAGCCCAGTGCGCCCGTAAGGGCGGTATAAATCCTACCTTGAGCAAGTAGTAGGTAAAAGTATCAAGCGGCATTGTGCCGCAACCTATCATTCCCCGTCTTACCCCAAAAGGGAAACCGGAGGGCGACCATAGCATGACGGAGGACACGGGGCGCTGAAGCCTCAGAAGCGCCGGCGTGACGGAATGAAAATCCACGTATGAGGATGGAAGCTAGACTGCTTGAATGACAGCCTGAAATCGGGACCAAGAGCGTACCCCTGACGTAGAGAGGTTGTACTCGTCAGTGTTCCTGACAGTCGCATTGTTTGGCTATGCGGCTGCTGATACTCGGAGCAGGTTCAGCCACGGGAAAGTGGAAAAAGGCGAACGTCACATACCGACAACGTGGAACGCTTGTTTATACCGTACTAAACGGGGATTGCCTAAAGTGAAATGCCGAAAGGCTATGAAAACGCTGAAATGCGGGGTTCTGAATATTCACCATGGCAACAGAGTTCCCATAGTAGTCTGCGGACGGGAAAGCCGTCTACATGGCAAAGGGGAACAGTGAATCATTTTCAAAACAGAAAGGATGGTGTGTGAGACACTATGAGAAATCCGATTCATGTCTTGAAAAGCCTTGAAGAAAAGGCAAGTGTAAGTAACTACAAATATGAAAGATTATATCGCAACCTATACAATCCAGAGTTCTATCTCCTTGCATATGCGAACATTGCGAAATCGCAGGGGAGCATGACGCAGGGGGTAGACGGGCAGACGCTGGACAACATGAGCCTGCCGAGAATTAACCGGATTATTGAATCCATACGCAACAGGACATATCAGCCAAAGCCTGCAAAAAGAAAGTACATTCCTAAAAAGAACGGGAAACTTCGCCCGTTGGGAATCACTTCTACTGATGATAAGTTAGTGCAGGAAGTGGTCAGAATGATTCTTGAAGCAATCTATGAGCCGACATTCAGCAACAATTCACACGGTTTCAGACCAAAAAGAAGCTGTCACACGGCACTTACGCAAGTGAAGAAAAACTTCACAGGTGTTACATGGATTGTCGAGGGAGACATTAAGGCGTGCTTTGATAACTTCGACCATCATGTGTTGGTTGAATTACTGCGGAAAAGGATTTCAGACGAGGCTTTTATCGGTCTAATCTGGAAGTTCCTGAAAGCCGGATATATGGAACAATGGCAGTACAACTGCACCTACTCCGGTGTTCCGCAGGGCAGCGGTATCAGTCCGATATGTGCAAACATCTACCTCAGCGAACTGGACAACTATATGCAGGAATACAAAGAAAAGTATGATTGCGAGCCAGAACGCAGAAGGACGACCAGAGAATACGAGCGGGCGTCCCGGAGATACAGAAAGGCACGTAAAGCGTTAATGGGCGCAGAAAAATCAACTCCTGAACTGGTAAAAGAATTTAAGGATTCCAGAAGGAAGAAGATGAATCAGCACTATTACAATCCGTTTGAGGAAGGCTTCAAGAAAATCCAGTACAACCGTTACGCCGATGATTTTGTAATCGGCGTTATCGGCTCCAAAAAGGACGCAGAAAAAATCAAGGAAGATGTAAAAATCTTTCTCCAAGAAAAACTGCATTTGGAAATGTCCGAGGAAAAGACGAAAGTCACCCATTCCAGTAAGCCGGTACGCTATCTGGGGTACGATTTCAAAGTAATCCATTCCAAGAACATGAAGCGTTGTAAAAACGGCGACATGAAACGGGTGTGGTATGGAAAAGTATTCCTGTATATGCCGAAAGAAAAATGGATTAAAAAAGCGATGGAACGGGGAGCGATACAGGTGAAACGCAACAATGACACAGGCAAAGAAATGTGGCGGCCTATGCCAAGGAAAGACCTGATGAACCGCAGCGACGCAGAGATTGTGTCTACTTTCAATTCCGAAATTCGAGGGTTATATAACTTCTATCGGATAGCAGAAAACGTAGGCGCATTGCACAAGTATTACTACATGGTGCGGTACAGCATGTTAAAAACTCTGGCAGGAAAGCACAGAACGAATGTCAGTGTTATTAAGAAGCGGCACATGGTAAACGGAGTACTGAGAATCCCATACGATACAACTAAGGGACGTAAATACTGCGAATTTTACCATGATGGATTCAGAAAGCACAGCGACGGCTATGACAATGTGGCAGACGTTATGCCGAGTTATAGGAAATATGACAGCAGGCACACGATAGTAAACCGCATAAAAGCCGGAGTATGCGAGATTTGCGGGGAACATGCAGACTATTTATGTATGCACCACGTAAGAACGCTGAAATCGCTGAAAGGCAAGGATATATTTGAGCAGAAAATGCTGAAAATGAGAAGAAAATCTCTGGCTCTCTGCCCTGACTGCTTTGAACTCTTACACGAAACCAAAGAATCAAGGTGATTCATGGAAAGCCGGATACGCTGAGAGGTGTACGTCCGGTTTGGGAGGCGGCTCCCTGAAACCTACTGATGAAAGTCAGCAAGGCGCAGGGTGCCTACCTCATA
>NZ_JAOQJT010000017.1:0-11931 GCF_025567285.1 Coprococcus aceti | reverse complement strand
TCAACACACATCATTTTAAACTCATAACTATAACGCATAAAAATACCCTCCTTACTGGTTGTCCAGTAAAGAGGGTACATATCAAAGTAAACCTGTGGTTTAAAATTTTTTATTCAGTTTTCCAGTTCTGCTTCGCAAGCTTGTACTGGGTCATCTTCCTCTTGGAAACTATACGCTTATGCTTCTTTGCCTCAGCCCGCTCCGCAGACCGGTCAGGAAGAATGCCACAGGCCTCAAGGGCTCTCGGCCATGGCCCAAGGTAGGATTTTATCCAGCCAACCTGCTCCGGTGTAAAGTCTGACTTTTTCGGATATCTTCCAAGTGAAATATATGCGTCCAGAAGCATCTGACAACATTCTTCACGTGTATAGCCAGCTCTCTTGTTCTCCATACCTCTTTCCTCCGGATCATCTCTGCGTTTCTATGGCCTGAGAATTATTTTACTTTGACAGACTTCACTGAGCTGCCAAGTCCCATGTATCTCTTGCCATTTATTGTCTTGTAAGCTCTTACTCTCACATAGTATCTCTTGTTCTTTGCTAGATTCTTGATAGTTGCACTGCCATACTTTGCGCTCACATACTTTGTCTTTGCAGACTTAAAGTTCTTGTTTGTAGCATATGTTATCTGATATCCGGTAGCACCGCTTACCTTCTTGTAGGTCACCTTAAGACTTCTGCTGCTGTTTGATGCAAGCTTTGTTATTGATGACTTTGCAGGGGTAACTATCAGCGTTACGATTCCGCTTGCCTTGTTGTAATTGCTGTTGCCTGAGACAGTGATCTTTATCTGTACTCTGCCCGGCTTCTTGGTTCTCACAAGACCTGACTTGCTGTTTACTATCGCAATATTCTTGTTTGTTGATGAGTAAGTTACAGTTCCCTTACCAGCAGCCTTAACAGTTATATATCTATTGTATACATATAATGTGTTGCCTGTCACTGTCTGGTCTGCCTTATTGATCTTGAAGGTCTGCTCAACACTGCCTGTATAATCGTTCTTACCTGTTATAGTTACCTTGGCTGTTCCGGCGTTCACGTTATTTGCATACGATGCTGTATAATCAGCCGCCTCAAGTTTCTTACCGTCAACTGTTACTGTAACCTCAGGCTTCTGTGCCTTGCCTGTATATGTCACATCTGCAACTTCTATAACTGTGTTGTCCTTTGTGAGTGTAACCTTTGTATCCGGCTCCTCTGGCTCTACAGGGACCTCCTTGACTGTTATCTTGATAACGATCTGTCCAGCCTCGTAGTTCTCTGTTCCCTCAGATGAAACTGTGATCTCAGTCTCACCGACAGCCTTGACTGTCACACGTCCTGTCTCAGGATCTACCTCTGCCACCTCTGGTGCAGATGATGCAAATGTAAGTGTACCCTGTCCTGTAACCTCGAGATCAAATGGCTCTGCATTTTCAAGAACCTCGATCTCAGTCTTTTCTGTAGTTATCGTCTTTGTAGACTTCTTTATCTCGAACTCGCCCTGAATTGTACCAGAGAACTTACCAGTTCCCTTTACTGTACAAGTACCCTTTCCGGCATTTACGTTATCACTGTATGTAACCTCATAGCTGCTTGGATCAAGCTTCTTGTCATTTACATATACGGTAACTTCCGGTGTGAGCTCCTCTCCAGTGTACTCTGCGTCTGCTATCTCAAGCTTTGTATTGTCCTCAGTGAGTGCTGTCACCGCCATGATCTTGTACCATGCAGTTCTTCCACCTCTTGATGTGATCCTGCACACAACATCATTTGTCAGGTTGATCTTGGCTGAAAGTCCGTCAACCACAACATAATGGCCATCCGCAGTTGTCTTGTATGTCATGTCAAGCTTTACAAGATCTGCGCTCTCCGGCAATACAACACCGACCTCAAATGGATCAGCCTTTGTTCCTGTTCCATTCAGAACCTCTCCATTTGCCTTGTATGTGTAGATAGAATTCCAATTCTCATCGTATTCTGTCTCTGTGGTAAATGTTATCTCTGTTCCATCTATTGTCATGGACTCAAATGTAGGAAGTCCTGAGAATGATGCTGCTACATCTGCTCCTGTGAGCTCATAGTGAAGCTCGATAGTGTCGTTATCCTTTGCATCCAGTGAACCAAGCCCACCGTTGTCAAAGTCGTCTCCGTTGTATGACAGCATCCATCCTGACATTGAGTAGTCAGCAACTGATGCAAGTCCGTTTACAGATACGATATATGGGCCATAAGCTGACTCCTGAATATCGTAGGCTATTCCGGCATTATCCAGTGCACGCTTTACAGCGTCAACCGCGGAAGCTGCCTCAACCTTTGTGTTCTCAAGGATAACTCCATCCTTTGATGCACCATTTATTCCGGCTGCACTTGCTGTGTAGTCATATACACCTATGTTGAAGATAGTAACTCCGTCAATTACAGTTCTTACCTTCTTGTATGTCTCTACAAATTCTCCATCTTCTGCTGTCAGAGGAACATTTGCCATGATCTCCGCTGCAGGTGCCACGTTCAAGATGGCCTCTCCGTCATTGATCTTGGTAACTGTGTCAACTGTGAGCTTCTTGACTGCCTCTATATTAGCAGCCGATACATATGAAGCCTGATCCTCTGTGATGCTCTCATCTGCTGCGGCTGTGCATGAATATGCAGATCCTGATATTGTCAGATCCTCTGAATAGCCTGCAAATACGCCTGTTGTGGCTGTGTCGCTGCCATTTACAGTTCCTGCGCTGTAGCAGTCTGTGATCTCCACGCCTGCGTCATTTGACGTATTACCCTTGAAAACACCTGCAATACCGCCTGCATTTGTCTGGCCTGTGATCGTTCCTGCATTGTAGCATGAAATGATCTTGCATCCAGGATCCTGTGGATAGTATTCATTGTGGCTTCCGAGTATTCCACCAACATTTGTCTTGGCTGTGATGTCACCATAGTTTGTCGAATTCTGTACGCAGATATTTCGGCTGCTCATAGATCCTATGATTCCGCCGACGGTACCACCGTTTTCTGCCTTAATAGTTCCATGATTTACACAGTTCTCAATCACTGTGTTGCTTATTTTGTTCGTGTTACAGTATCCTACCAGACCACCTATCGAAGCTGATGTATTTGTGCCTGTATAAGTGATATTTACTTTAGATGTACAACCTGCTACTCTTGCCGGTGCATCTGTGGTTCCCTGATACAGGTATCCCACAACCGCTCCTGCTGCAGTCTTGGTGCTCATGATGATAGTTCCCTCTACTGTGAGGCTGCTGATTCTTGCACCCGCCTGTCCAAATATTCCTGAGTAGCCTATATCATTCTGATACAGATTGCTGATAGTATGTCCCTGGCCGTCAAATGAACCCATGTATATGGCACCCGATGTACCTATTGGTGTCCAGCTATATCCTGCAAGGTTGATATCCGCTGTGAGCACTGCATTTATGTCGACCTTCTTATTGACATTTACCTCATTTTCAAACCAGTACAGCTCTGCACCTGTGCTGATCTGGTATACTCCGTCAACCTGTTCGGGCTCGGTCTTGCTCTCGCCATCCCAAGCAGTTGCACTTGACGCTGTGAGGCTGATGGTCTGTGACATCTCGCCGGAAGTATCCTCCGGGATCTCAAATGTTCCCTCGGCATACATGTATCCGGCACACTTCATAGTGTAATTGTACTGTCTGCCTGCAAGACCATTGAAGCTGCCGTCCTTTACTGTTACGGGATTTCCTTCAGTATCCTTTATGCTTACCTTATATCCTTCTACTGCTTCGTTTGTAGCACCATCCACTACATCAAGCTTTACCTGGACAAAGTCTGTCTTTGCCAGCTTAAATGACATATCCGGGAGACTTCCAAGGTATGCCACACGTACGCTTGCTGCCATCTGTACAGGCTTTCCTGTTGCATGGCGGACCTCTCTGTGTGAACCGTATGGCGAACCGAATCCGCCCTCATACAGAACTCCGCTCAGCGTGTACTCGTCACCTGCAAAATACTGAGGTATCTTGACTGTAACTGTCTGGGCAGCAGGATATGATGCAAATGCATACTGGTTGCTTGCTCCTGAGAATTCATTTCCTTCACCATCTGACAGTTTTATAGTTCCGGCCATGTTGTAAATTCCTGCAAGCTTGTTGGCCGGAATATACAGACCATCGTATGCCTTCTTGCCATCCTCTGTACGCTTACCATATGAAACCTCTATGGTATCACCGGCTCTGAGTTCATCTGCTGAGATCTCGTCACCATCAGCGTTCTTATATGTGTATGATACCGGGACTTCCTTTGCACGTACTACCTGATATGTGCTAACTCCGTCCTTTGTCACCTTTATTATGTTTGATCCCTCTGTGAGACCGCTTACAGTGTAGCTTCCATCATCATTCTTCTTGACATCTGCTGTTGTAAATCCACTGTATGTAAGCTTGTTTCCCGTGATCTGTGGATGAAGAACTGATACTGCCACTCCATCCTCCGGTGTAAATGTGTACTCTGCACCGGCTGCTCCCTCAAGATAATACAGAACATCGATCTGTGCATCCAGATTGTCTACAGCAGTCTTAGCAGTCTCTGTGTTGCGTCCTGCATTTAATGTCATATTTGTCTGAATGTCTGAGCCGTCATTTCCTACAGTGAATACGACTACACCTGTGTTTTCAGGCCAGATCGCACTGAAGAATGAACCGCCCATACCAGGCTTGTTGATCTCTGCATCATAGGTTACGAGAAGTATCGCTGTTCCCTCTGACTTTGCCTCGATCTCTGCTATCTCTGAATGCTCGCCAGGTACAACGCTGATCACATCACTTGATGGGTTACCATTCTCATCGATAACTGTGTAGTGATAATCAGGCTCTGCTGATTTTGCATTCATGATACCCTCTATTGCCTGCCAGTTACGGAAGCACTCAAGGTGATACTTGTCACCCTTCTGCATAGCAATATAGCCCTTCTCATTTGAAGTCATGTAGATATCAGCTACATCTGAGCTGTTGGCTGACATGTCATGTACAACTGTGCCAGGGCCATATGTGCTGTCGCCGATGTACATATCCTCGGCTGTTACCTTGTACTCAGCATCTGTGGTTGTGGAGAACCAGTTCCAGTATGTCACTCCCTCTCCACCAGTTACACGGTAGTAATATGTGATACCACTTCCAAGCTTATACTTGTATGTGTCATATCCGGCATCCTTGCTGTCTATCTTGATGCCAGCCTCATCCTTATATATATAGTATGTTGAAAGTGTACCAACTCTGAGCTCAGTTCCCTCTGGAACTGTGAACTCTACTGTCTTTGCCGCTGCAAGGGCTACTGAATAACCGTAGCTTCTGTTGGATGTAAGTGTGTTTGACACAGTCTTAGAGATATAGTCATCTGCTCTATCTCCAACCGGATCATATGTCACCGACACCATATCAGCATAGTAGAACAGTCCTGCATACTTTGCCCAGGCGTCATCTGACCCCTCCCTGGTCTTTACAAACTCTGCATGTCTGTCCACATTGTCAGGAGACATAACTTTACCTGTGACGGTATAGTCAACGTCTTCCTTCCAATATTTTTTGTTGCCATCTACAGTGTCATAACCTGTACATGCTATATCTGTGATGCTGTATATGCTGTATGACTGCTGTGGATCGTCTGTGACTACGAGATCTATAGATCCCATATCTGTCTTCTCGTCACCGCTCTTCTGATATGCTGACAGACGGTATGTACCCGGCTCAAGCTCAAGGGTATACTTGCTGCCATCAGGCTCTCCAACTTCAATCTCATTGCCCTCTGAATCAGCCAGAGTCATGTAAGGAGCAGAATAATTCATGGTTACAGATACTGTATTTCTCTTGTCGCCACTGATCTTCTTCTCAACTGCCTGAACCTCATCTGCAGTTGCAGTGAGATCTGTCATGACCGCCTGAACCTCTTCACATAGAGCCTCATCCTTGGCTATCTCATCTGCATGCTCTGCATAGAGCACATAGAGCTCTGTCTTGTCCTGAGTCTCATAGTATGCATACTCAGAGTCAAATGTATTCTTATCCGGATTGTAGCCATATCCCAGATCTGCGCCATAATCTGCGAGTGTGAACTGCCAACGGATAACGTGTGTATTGTCTACTCCGGCTGCAGAATCTACCTGATATTCTCCTGCGCCGACATTTCCCATTCTATTGTCAACTGTGTTCATCCAGCCAGACATGCTGAAATAGTCAAACTGGCCAAGATCTTTTCCAGTCTTGTCCTTAAGCTCAAGTGCCTTTCCATTCTTCTTCTGATAAGCATCCTTAAGCTCCTGTGGAACATTTGCAGCTCCCTTATCAATGCCCTTTACGTTGGCAAGATAATAACTGGAACTGTTGTATTTGTCTGTTCCTGAAGGTTCTGTTTCAAGTCCCTCTTTCTTGAAAAACGCGTAAGTTGCCTGTGATACGGTAAGCTTAGACAGGTCGATGTCTATGCCTTCCTCTTTCCAGACTTCACCGATCTCTTTGTAGGACATTCTCTCTGGCTCGATATAGAATCCCTGGCCAAGAGTAAATCCCTCAAGAGACAGCACAACGTACTCAGTGCTGTAATCAACTTCGCCATCACTCTCTGCGGCGGCAGCCTGAACATAGCCCCAGCTTGCATTTGAAGCAAATGGTGCCACTAAAACTGCGCATGCCAATAAGAATGAAAGCATCAATGTCCTGATTCGTTTCATCTCCTATTTTCCTTTCTTTATTTAATTGTAGGTTATAAAGCAGGGAATATGTATTCTGCTTTTCCCACGCCCAAAAGCTAACAGATGAACTGTCGTGTCATCCGCATCCGGGTACTCCGCATATCCCGGCTGTCTGTGTCTGTCAGACGCCGTCACGCGGCCGGAAATCTCATAAAATCTGCGGGCATTCTGACTGAAAGACACAAGTCTTAACACAGTAATGGCGGTTGCACCGGAATCTCACCGAATTTCCCCCTGATCGGATGCTTTTCAGGACGGCATCCGAGCAGATTTTCACTATGAAATCACAGGGTTTATAGTAATTGTGAATCGGGGAATTGTCAACTCCAAGTACCACTTAATGTATTTTTTTGTCATATTTTATTAGTAAGGTGAGATATGTGTTTTATCCATATCACACATTTCTGCATAATATGTAAGTAGAGAGAAATTACTGAGAATACCTTTGGATTTCATTCTGCTGTCCACAGCATACATTTGGTTTACAAATCCTCCAAGCCATGATAACATCAAGAAATCGAAGGATGTCAAAGAGATGCTATCAGAGATGGTTGAGGAAGAGAGAAACCGTAAGAAAGTCACAAGCCGGGTATCCCTATTTTATAGAGATATCCGGCTTTTCTTCTAACTCTTATTCTGATTACTTTTTAGTTACGGAAGCCAGCTTATTCTGACCTCTTTGAGCTGTCCTGTTGTATCGTCAAACTCAAATGTATAGCCGCTGCTTCCCATATAAACCTCAGAATCTACACTGTACTTGACTATCTTGCCATCTACTTCTGCATTCTCGCTGCACTTTTCAAGCAACTGATCCTTGGTGATAGTTGTAGGGAATGAGAAGTTCACCTGCTTTGCACCGTCAAGCATCATCTCACTGATCTCTGCATTCATGCTGGCATCATAATCCGGGTTTGGCACAAAAAGGTGTGAATACCTTACATATGAGAGAACGCAATCCTCTGCCTTCTGCTCACCGTCAGTAAAGTTGCCAAACATAAACTGCATCGTTACGTAGTCATTGATTTCTGCTGTGTATCTGTCAGTTTCGTAATTTTTATTTACATTGTTGCCACTGTTATTGAGAGAATTCTGCTCAAATGGTATTCCACCGTCTATAAGATCCTTCAAGGTGGACTCACCTAAAGTGAATTTCTTTCCATTATATACAAATGACCTATTGTCAAGATCTGCGTAATTCTCGCTGAGTCCCGATGCCAATGTAAAATCCTCATATACAGGCATCGTAAATTCTGTGGATTCCTCACTGTCATCACTGTAATCGGTTTCATCTGCATATGAATCATCAGATTCAGTATCACCTGTATCCTCAGCCTCAGATTCCTCCTCCGTTGCCATTTCCGTTTCGGTTACCTGCTCTGTTGACTCCGTCTCTCTGGTGGATTTGCCATCATTTCCACATCCAACTATAGAAATTCCCATCACCACCGTGATAAGTCCTGCAATCAACATTTTCCTGTTCCTCATATAATAATCCTCCTTAAAACCTAGTGGCTTTATTATTGAGAATGTCACTATATTTTATCAAGCCGTAATCGGTTGCAACCAGGCAACTATGGGTAGCAAACCGGAATTATAGGGATTTTCGTCACTTTTTTGCAATCTATAGTGCTTATTTCTCCGTAATGTTCATGAAACTATAATAAGTGTCTCTGTCCATGGCATCCGGATTATCATCGGCAAATCCGCTGACTGTATATATGTTTCCATCCTTTAGATCAGCATATGCATTAAAATAGTATGTGATATTTCTCTTGCCGTCCTTTATATATAAGGTCGAATATGTGTAGTAATAAAATGTCACACCATTTACCTCACACTGACCTTCCTCTGTTACCTTTGATATTCCGGCCTCGGTCTTTCTGTCTGCCATATCAGATGCTGTCATCCAACTATACGGTACGATCGAAGTCACAACCGTGATCTTATCACCGTCTGAATAGTATGTCTTACCTGACAAATCCTCATTCTGAAGGCTGTAATTTTCAGGGATTTCATATGACACGGTAGTATCTCCATTCACGACACTGTCCACTACTCCCGTCTCCATAGCTTCGTCCTCCTGCCAGTATGAGCCTGTCATATCATTTGTCTCATCTGTGGGAACGGCCCCCGCAACAATGGCCACAGCTTCATCGGCAGCCTTCTCATATACCTCAGCTCTCTCCGCCCCGCTCAGCGCATCTATATCTATCTCATCAAATCTTATCGAAGTAAAGAAACGCTGCCCTTCCCCGGCATCACATATAAGCTGATAAAAATATGATCTGTCGAACTTCGCACCTCGTTCATTTGCAAGACTCGCTATGTATCTGATATATTCCTTCCCCTGTATCTCGAACTTCTCAGGCTCCAGCTCCATCACATAACCTGCGTCCTCAATATTTTTCTTGCGCTGCTCTCTGTTGTCCCAGAAATCCGCCATCGTCTTATCCTCCACATCGATCTGTATCAGATAATCATCACAGCTTCTTATATTAAGGCAGCCACTCTCATGTATGATTGCCAGTCCTACCGGCTTCACAGAGAAGGCATATCCCTTGAACACTATATGCCAAGGCTCTGTCTCATCGTCAGCTATTTTATTTCCATCCTGTTCAGTTTCACTTTTTTCTTCCGTCTTCCGCGCACTGTTCAGATCAATAACGCCCATAAACTCAAGAGCGACAAATGCAGCTCCCGCCAGTATACATGCTATTACGATCGCGCAGACAATTTTTTTACATTTTTTCATCGGCTGTCTTATCCTCAAATATGATCTGAAGTGTATCTTCTTTCTTCATCCTTCTTATCTCAAGTCCAATGAGGATCAGAAGAATAATAAACACCAGCATGACAAATGATGCGGCAACTATGGTTGATGTCTTGTAATTCAGAAACAGACCATCACCGTCCACCCCTGTGTACAACTGTATGTAATCTCCATCCCGTACCCCCGGTACATCAAGCCACACAGTATCCATGATCTTTCGGCCATTGTCATCCAAATATGCCAGATCAGCTTTTGTATACTGCTGATACACCTTCTCCACGCGCACATTTCCGTTCTTATCTGAATGGCTGATCCACTCGTTCCTCACAAACAGCACCGCCACCACAATTACACAGAAAACGCATATGGCTGCCATCACGCAAAATAATATTTTCAATCTGGCAAGCCTGCCTTTTCCCCTGAGATTCTTCAGATGGACAGCATTATTCGCTGAAGTCCCATCCCCAGACACCTCTTCCGGCGCCTCCGGCTCATCACCCTTTCCATATATAAGTTCTCCAACCTGTACATCCAGAATCTCACATATACACACAAGCCTGTCCAGATCAGGATACGCCTTATCCCTCTCCCACTTGGACACAGCCTGTCTGCTGACTCCCATCTTTTCCGCAAATTCCTCCTGATTCAGCCCGGCTTTCTTCCGGTACTCCTGAATCCTGGATCCTATAAGCAGCATTTGTTTTCCTCCTTTTTCCGAATATTCGGATTGACATTCATATTGTTAATAAGTTCTTTTAGAGAATTGGCAATTGGCTTATCTTCCACTTCTCCATCTACATACATATTTTCCCAATCTTTAGCCATTGAAATCAAACTATTTTCATAGAATAATATGTCATCACTAGAATCTCCTTCCTTTTTCAAAACGGAGAATAATACAATAATTCTTTAGTATTACAATATCCTCTAATACAAGGATGCCAAAACAGATTAATATAATCATTAATTTCTGTAGGTAATGTATATCCATATTTTTCTTCAAATACAGACAAATCTGTTTCATCTTTCCTCTTAACAAGAAATACACCCTTATCAATTCCCTTTTTAATACCATCACAAATAGTACTAAAATCTTCATTTGAGTAATAATTAGGATATTGCTTCGTTTTTTCAAAATAATTTTGAATAGTTTCTCCCATGTCTACATACCTCAATTTAATAAATCTTGTAACAGTAAAAGGTGTCAGGTGTTACAGATCCGCCATGAGAAGCCATTTCCAGATTGGTATGACCTCTATATCTATACCGTCATATTCAAGATTTGTCTTGCGTGCAAGACAAAAACATAAGTAAATTGTTCTCTATTAAAGATAGTAGGATCACCTTCTCTATCAAGTTTTCAAATACATCTCTGTCAAACTTTTCAAGATACCGATTTTCTTCCAAAACTCTTCTAAATTCTTTCAGTCTGATACGATAAACTTTTTCTTTGTTTACGCTATTTTTCAAACTTTCAATAGCTGCTTCGTTTGTTGCCAGCTTTCGAGCTAATTCTAAGTCTTTTGCTTCATATACATCTTGTGCAACACTTCCATCAAGATATTTTTCCAACAAAATACTTCTCTTAGATCTCAAATTTGTATCAGTGTTCTTTGCTTTCTCAAGCTTTGATTCCACACTATCTTCTGATAATACTTTATCAACTCTTTTTATGAACTCATCTATAACATCGTTGTTATTATCACACAACTTACGATATGATTCAATAAATGCCTTTTCTAACATAAGCAGAAGTATTTTCTACTTCCTGCTGTGCCACAGAACTTAGAATCGTCAATAAAAACTCTCCATCTTTTAAGCTATGTATTTTTTCCACTTCAAAGTACACATCTATATTTCGTTCTTTCAGCATCCTAACATACTTTAATGTGTCTAATGTATTTCGTGCAAATCTTGGTATGCTTTTGGCAATGACCATATCAATTTTACCATCCAGGCAGTCCTCAATAAGTCTTTGAAAATTCTCTCGCTTATCAACCTTTGTTCCTGTAATAGCTTTATCCGCATATACACCTGCCATTTCCCATTCCTTGTTGCTCTTGATTAAATCAGTGTAATACCTGACCATTGAATTATAGCTTTTAATCTGATCCTCATCATCAGTACTTCTTTTTTATTTGAACTTCTGGACAATTTGTCCAAAAGCTGCTTTCTTGTTCTTTGTCCATGAAAGGACAAAAAAGAGCATTCATGCTTTTACACATAAATGCTCTGACGCTGTTTTATTATAAAATTGTCTTAGCTGTTGTTCCCTACAAACTTGAAGTTATACACATCTACATTCCGTTCGTAATATACATGACTATCTATAATCCTTTGGTATCTGAGCAAATTTTTTCAAAAAGCTTTCTCTGATATTATCATTTACAAACAATTCTCGCAACTCTTTCTCATTTTCTTCTCCTAAGGACACATATTGTTGCAAAAATATTTTGGTTAAA
>NZ_JAOQJT010000016.1:0-20496 GCF_025567285.1 Coprococcus aceti | reverse complement strand
TATTATCATTTACAAACAATTCTCGCAACTCTTTCTCATTTTCTTCTCCTAAGGACACATATTGTTGCAAAAATATTTTGGTTAAATATAGATAATTTCCCTGTATCAATCGATAGTAAGAGCTTTCTAATAGGGTGTTTATCATTTTTATGCTTTGCTCATAGGTTTTGGTCTCTTCATAAAAGGATCTAATAAGAGGCAGAGTATAATAAAAAGCAGCTTCATACGCTTTTACCCTTTGCCTCATAGAATTTTCAAAATCTGCACTGTCTATATAACAGCGATTAAACGTCATATCTGCTTTTTGACATTTTCCTTCAACTATCTTATTATGGTTTTCCCAAATGTTTTCAAAAAAATGCGTAAATATACTCTTATCCGTTCTAACATAAACTGCTTTTTTCGCTGACATTTTGGGAATAAAATCATAGTTCCATCCCCACTTAAAGCTTCCACCTAAATCAGTTTGCTGGAATAGACTTAATACCCTGCGACGATGATTGCAATAATCATCAGCCCAGATACGATTACCAAGATATCGCATGCCTAGTTCTTTAGCAATCAATGGTGAAAAAACTTCATCTAATAACATATTCCACCCTTCCACCATCAAATCTCTCTCCGTATGTTCTGCTTCATACTCCGGCAACCAAGTACTGATTAAATATTTTTTGTATTTTTCAAACTCCATACTATGTAAATTCTCCATAAATCCTTGTTACTTACCCGTAATTTGTGACTAATTCATTAAATTCCGATTTCTCTTTCTATTCAACTACACGCCAACTTCTTTAAAATTTTAACATTATATTTAAGCTCATTCAAAGAACTCAAATAAACACCCAAGTGGAATACCTCAAATTAAGTTTGTTTATTTGAAATTGCAATATAACTGCATATAGAAATCAGGAAACTTATACAGTACAAAACAACCGCTCCAAAACTAAACAATACTTCTCCCAAATAAGTTAGTCCTGGCATAAATCCATATCCAGGAAGATTATTATAGTAAATCATCAGTCCTATGGATATAAGCAGCGGAACTAGTTCTGCCGAAAACAATATCCGCCAAAGCTTTTTTGTTTTCTTGCGAATGGATATCGCAAATAATATTATTTGAAATATTAAAATCACTATATATGTAATCAGTAGGAACAGTGCCATTACTATTTTCCTCCGTAAATACCGATTTGTAAAACTGTTGCATTGATTATATCAAAGAATCATGCTTGCAGCAATCTCCTTAAAACGAGAGGCAGGTGTGCCTCCTGCCCCTCAAAAGGAAAGGAAGGCGAAAAATATATAGTCAACTGCTGTTTCCAGCAGCTATGAATCGTTACTTACCATAGAAGTCATGGTTTACTTCTGCTTTATAGTAATTACTACATGTTACAGGAGCATTATACAGTGTCGTGAGCATATAGCTTCGTATGTTGCGTATCTTTGTAGTATTGTTGCCTTGAACGAGCTACTTGGTGATAAATCCAAATATCAGAAACGACTCCAACAGAACATCGCATCAGTCATCAGAGCTTCTGCAGCAATCACCACTAATGGCATCGACGAGAAGCTCATGGAACTTCAACAGGAACTTGTTAAAAAGGCCAATAACAAAGAAGCCTACGACGAGATTGCTGACCAGATATTCGCACTCAGAGAAAAGCGCCAGCAAGCTTCAATGGACACAGTACAGCGCGATGAGCAGCTACAGCGAATAACAGAATTGCAGGATTTCATCAAAGACCAGTCTTCCGACCTTACAATGTTTGATGAGGCACTTGTAAAACGCTGGCTTAAGCAAATCATTATCTGGCCTGCCCACTGCACCGTTGAATTAAAATCCGGACTCAAGGTCGATGTAGAAAGATAAGCATAGACGCACGAAACCCTCCCAGCCGTGATGGTTGAGAGGGTTGTTTTTATTATTCTATTAAGTTAGGATATCCAACATCTAAATTATAACCTGTGCCAGATGAGTCGCGTTTAAGTTCGTAATATTGGATATATTCATTAGTCATGCTATCTGCAAACCAAATAAAGAAGCTTACTCCTTTACTCATTTTATACGTCTGAACATCTAGTTTTACTACCTTTGTTTCATTAATTGTAAATACCTCTTTGTAGCTAAGACCCGTCAAATTTTCTCCAGTTCCAAAAGTCAAAGTATTTGCAAATCCATTACCTATATTAGTAATCGATAAATAAATAGGATAAAACGATTGTTCCGCTTTTCCATCTACATATTTAGGTTCATCCGCGAATTTAAACTGCCTAACAGTAATCCCAGATGGCGGTGCAACAATCTTTACATTTAAAAACGGTTGAATACTTTGTCTTTCCTTGTTTCTATCAGCTTCTCGTGTAAATTGTATTGTATAAAACACGCCGAAGATAGCAATCACACCTGAAAAGATACCTCCTAGGATTCCTCCCCAATATGATGCTAAAGAACCTATCCATGTTGCATTGGCATCGTTATCAACTGATAGCTTTACTATGTTTGAACGAATTAAATCTTCACCCTTTAATGTTAAAAAGACAAAAATGGCAGTCAAAACCAAGCCTACAATTACAGGCTTAATCCATTTTTTCTTTTTCTTTTGAAGTTGGTCTTGTCCAAACCTCGTCACACTTATTTTGTCGTGCTTCATATTTATTCATCCTCTTTGCTATTTTCTTTTTGGGTTACTGGTCTCTCTCCAAACTCAAATCTTGCTTCACGTGCAGCAACAGCAGCTGTAGCTAGTTCTTCTTCTGTCACATCAGGGACAACCCACAGTCCACGAATAAAGCGAGAATAGTATTCCTTTTCTGATAACTCTTCCGGAGCAAGAAATCTAACATTCTCAGGATATTTCTCTGATGGCCATTCCCATACATACTCCATAATACCGGCAAACGCATCTATTTTCACAGCTTCTGGAGAACCCACCAAGACCGAGAATTTGATATTTTCATTGTCTTTGTTAAAGCAGAATTCCTCGCACTTTTTCATTTCATACTCACTTAATGGCTTAGCTTTGATTTCAAACCATCTGTCAAGGCTTGGAATATAGAAGTCTGGGAGATAACGAATACCATTCATCTCAAAACCTTCAACTTCGTATTCATATTTCAAATCAATCATATCAAAGAAAATAGCCCAGCGAGCTTCCAAGCGACTTCTAAATCTGAAGCCATTGTACTTTGTCTCAATAGGTTTTATTGTTTTTTCCACTTTCGATTCTCCTTCCATAACATCTAATCCACTGCCTGCCATATAGCCAACAGTCGAGTTGCCGGATTAGACAACATCTAAATCACTCACTCAAATTGAGTTTGCACCCTAGATAACATCTATCCTAGTGCCACAACCCACGACATCTAATTCACAGCCTAAACCCTCTGACCGTTTTTACAGTAGATATGTTTCAATATAAGAAATACGGACTTTCATGAGCTATTGCCTAATCTCAAAAAAGCCCGTAAATACGCTACTTTTCGCTATTTATTTTTCTTTTCTAGACATCAATCAGACCGTCTCAACGGTATTACCTTTTTCCCACAAGAGCCGCCTTACCTCTTGTCCATCACGATATATCGGAAAATTAAACTCTATCGACTTCAAAGGCATCTCTGACTCTCCATTAGGATATATCTGAATTTCCTTTATTAGATAAGTTATAAGATTTTTCTTTTCCTCGTCACTTATTATATCATAGAGCTTTCCGAAATTCAGCATAAGCTTGTAAATATTGTCCAGAGTGATTGCTTCCATTTCGATAGAACTTCTTCTCAGCTTTGCATCTTCAATCCGTTCTTCCAACTCGACAATCGTATCATACAATCCATCAAGCCTTAATGTCATGTCGTGGATTTTTCTTTCTCTGAAACGAGCATCAATAGGCAGATTATCAATCTCTCGCTCCAGACGAGCTTTATTCAAATCTACTTCTTTCAGCTTGCTCTCATAATTGGCAAGTTCCTTATCAATAGCAGTGGTATCAGTCTGTACGCCAATACGCTTTTCTATCTCTTTTGCAAAATATTTATCACTTACCAATTCTTTAACAGCTTCAATTACAAGTGGTTCAATGTCTGTTTTTCTAAGCGATGCCTTGTAATCACAATGATGCCCTCGCTCCTGCTTGTTCCTACCGCAGATATAATAGTAAACTTCTTTGTATGTGCCATCTTTATTCGTCCACGCATGTTTATTCGTATACATTGAGCTTCCACAAATAGGACACTTTAATATTCCCGTCAACAGATGCGACCTGTCCTTACCTATTTTGGACGGCTGCTTAATTCCTGTTGCCATACGTTTTGTGTGAGCTTTTTGCCATAATTCTTCGCTAACTATTCCTTCGTGTTGTCCATCTTCCAGAATATAATCATCTGTATGAACCTGCTTATATTCATTTTTTGTGCCTTTTACCTTTTCTCGTGTTCTTCTGCCATAAGCAATCTTACCACAATAAACAGGATTATCTAATATCAACCTTATGAAATGGCTGCTCCATGTTTCTAACGTTCCATTCTGACGAGGTATCTTTTTTATTCCTTGCAGATTAAGATATTTTGCTACTCCGCCAAGCCCTACGTCTGAATTGGCAAACTTATCAAATATAATTCGGATTGCTTCAGCTTCGGTTTCTTCTATTAAGAGCTGATTGTCTTTCAGATAATATCCATACGGAGCAAAACCGCCGTTCCAACCTCCCTGTCTTGCTTTTTCTCTGCGTCCGTTCATTGTCTGTTCAATGATATTTTCTCTTTCAATTTCTGCAACCGCAGATAATACAGAAATTAAAAGTTTTCCGCTTGTCTGTGATGAGTCAATACCTTCCTCAATACAAATAAGATTTATTCCATACGACTGCACAAACTCCAATGAATTTAGAATATCTGCTGCGTTTCTTCCAAATCGTGAAAGTTTATAGACCAGAATATAATCTATCTCCAATCCGTTCTTTATATCGGAAAGCATCTTCTTAAAAGCAGGTCTCCCCTCAATAGATTTTCCCGATTTACCCGCATCTTCATATATACCAACAATCTCCATTTCCTCTCTGTCAGCAAATCGTTTCAGGCTATTCTTCTGCCCTTCAAGGCTATATCCGTCCACCTGCATTTCAGTACTTACTCTCGGATATAGGACACATTTCTTTCCTTCTCTGTTCATCGTACCACCTCCATAAATTTATAGGGAAATGTGATATGTAAGGCTGCGTAACCTACGCAGCACAATCTAATTCCTGCAAAACAGTCTTTCCGTATTTTTCAACTATCTGCACCATAACATTGATAAAAGAATTGAATATTTCGGTTTCATCTTTCAACTGTTCGTTTTTCAGTTCTGTATTTTGAATAAAATTTTCATTTCCCATAAACGAATACCTCCGCTAAAGCTAAAACGGCTGTACCTCTAAATTATAAAAATACAGCCGCCATTTTACCAATGTGCAAATATATCCCTCATACCTGCTTTACACATTTTTTCATATTTTTTTAAGTGCAACACTAATGGCAAGAGCCTTGTCAACTCTTGCCATTATGTTATCGGGCATCATTCCCATATACTGTTTTAACCTCTGCTTATCAATCGTCCGTATCTGCTCAAGCAGGATAATAGAGTCCTTGTCAAGCCCTTCATAATTACTTACTGCGGTATGTGTGGGCAACTTTGCTTTTGTGTGTACTCGGCTCGTAATTGCTGCAATGATTACCGTCGGACTGTGCTTGTTTCCTATATCATTGGAAATGATAAGTACAGGTCTTGTGCCGCCTTGTTCTGAGCCGATAATGGGGTTAAGCTCTGCGTAGTAAATGTCGCCACGCTTAATAATTCTTTCCATTGTGTTTGACCTCCCATCTGGATTCAGGCAGATTAGTTCTGCCTATGTAGGCAGCCAAACAAAAGGAAGTATTTAAGGTCGGAAGAATATTAACAATATCTCTGTTCTTATGACCTCCTTTCGTTTGGCTGATATGATAGAAGCATTTCAATTTGTCCTCGACACCCCGAAATGCTATGGGAAGTCGCCAAACGGTCAGCAGCGAACTGACGCCACGGGAGTTCCACCCCAACTGTCGTTCTGACAGAGCCGCCCTCATTGCCTGCGACGTTTTTTTCACGCTCGGACTGTGACTGGACGGGAGTACCATTATTCTCTTTGTGGGTCATGGCGAAATCGGGAGCTGCCCGATATTTTGAGTCGGTAAAGACTGGCTCACCACCTTTCATCGCTCGCTGCCATTTGGCAGGTCATGGCGTACCGCTGCACACGCTTATGCTCATCACAATCACAAAGAGGAAGTATTTGGCGAATGAGTATTCGGTTGTCAAGGAGCAATCCCGTTTTCGCCACACAAAGGAAAACAGGGCAAGAGTTTTTTGTCCTCTCACCCTGTAGCCCGTGGGAATATTCAATTTTCCCCTCTACTCAAATAACTTTTTTAATTTTTCTTTGAGCCTATCCATTCTTCTGTAAACTGCTTTTTCAGTAATATCCAGATACACCGCAATTTCACGGGTTGAATATCCTTGTATCTTCATCAAAGCAATCTGCAATGTAAGCCTGTCCACCTTAATCAAAACTTGATAGAGGTGCTGGTTTTCGATACTGTCCAGAAAATCCTCAACCGTTTTGACTTCGGGCTGTGTAGTATCTTCAACAAGCTCGTCAAGATATGTACCTGTTTCCTGCACTCGCTGATAATACCGTCTGTCTGAATTAAAAATCGTCCAATCGTGAACACGGAGCTTTTCTATATCGTCCTCATTAACCCCCAAGCTCCGTAACTGTTTTTCCTCGGCTTCTTTCCAGAGCCGCCATTTCTTTTCTTCTTTGGCTTTGTTGTATGCCATATTGTTTCCTCCAATCTGAATTTTTTTGAAAATCCAGATTGGCAGGCGGTGAACGGCAACCAACGCAAGAAATAGCCTTGTTTTGTGTTAAGACATCTTTCGACAAACAAAAAGCCGCAAAGGTACTAAGACCTCTACGGCAATGAGCGTAAACATATCTATAATCAAGAGATGTAATCTCTGCTTGTAAAATGTAAGAGTGCCACGAGTAAGTGATGATTTTTTCTAAAAGATAATCTTCACTCCACTGTGACACTCCGTAAATAGTAGCTGCTTCTGATGAGCAGCATTGCGGTCATATGCGACCATCGCATAAAAAATCCCTCCAAACTCGAAAACGGGTTCAGAGGGAAGTTAAATTTTCATCTGGGCATGTTTATACTGCCCACCAAAGCACCGTTTTTTTATTTGATGGGCTTGCTTCATATTGATTTTAAAGCTTATCTTACTTGATGTTTTGAAAATGCCTTATGGGAAATGATTGAACCTATTACTACTAAAGCAATCGCAACAGGAATAGACCATACTGCATAAAGCATACCATTGTGCATTTGTTCAACAGACATTATGGAAATATACTGTGAATAGAAAAGGGGCATCAGCACAATAATTCGATATAATGCACTTGTTTCAGAGATAGGAAGCATTATCGGTATCACATGAATAGCTGCTGAAATTACAAACGCTATCATTTGACTTTTACAAACAGCAGACAGAATTAAAACTATTCCTGTTACACTGATTGCACTCATAAACGCCAACAGGATTTGATACTTTAATACTGTTCCGCAAGTAATATTAAATGGAATATACCCTTCTAAAAAATCTATTGGAGCAAAAAGGATAGAGCAGTCCAGCCCCTCTGTTCCATAAATAGCAACCGCAATAAGCAAATTGAAAATAACAACCAAAGTCGTTATGAAAACGGCTGAAAGTAAACTTGCTAATACTTTTGCCGTGGCACATTTTGTCTTTCCGTATTTACTTGTCAAAATAATGTTATCCACTCCACCATACTCGCCAGAGAAAACAGGAGCAATTAGCAAAATAATTACTAATGAAAGGACAATAAAAATCTTCGCCATATTTTGGCTTGTACTAAGCCAACCGTTTACATACCCAACTTTTATTTCTTTATCGCCAAATACATCAGCTACGCTTAACCCGTTCCAACTACCATCTATATCAGCAAAATGGGAGAATACAGAAGACTGCAAAGCATTTTGATAAATGTATTTTGCGTTCATTCCATGTAAATCTTGAGTAGGCTTAAACTCAGACATCATCTGCTGTACTTTATTGTCAGTTAACTTTCCCTCATACTTCAATGCAATTTGCTTATCAATTTCAACCGCAGCTTTTCCAGTTTCCTCTGTACCGTTTCCGTCAAATGCGTACATACTGTGAAGCGTGGAAAAAGACAGTATCAAGGACAATAGTAATACGGCAGCAACAGAAATAACCGCAAAGCGTTTTGTCAATATTTTTCGTAATTCAAACTTAATTAGATTTTTCATTATTCGTTCACTCCTTTAAAATAGAATAGATACAAATCCTCTAATGTAGGTTCTACTTTTATCGCATTTTCCATAGGCGACTGTTCAGAAATCACACGCAGAACCGTACAATTATTTTCAATGTTTCGCAAATTGCTTATATTCAGAGTTTCAGAATATTGCTCCGCACGACTGGTCGGAACTGTACATTCCCATACCTGTCCGTCAATTTCTGTGGTAATTTCCTGCGTTTTTCCAAAATGGAGAATCTGACCGTCTTTCATCATAATAATGTCCTCAGCAATAAACTCGACATCAGAAACAATGTGCGTAGAGAGAATAACTATTCTATCTTTAGAAAATGCACTAATCAGATTACGAAAACGGACACGCTCTTTTGGGTCAAGACCTGCTGTCGGCTCATCTAAAATTAAGATGCGTGGATTATTCAACATCGCCTGTGCAATACCTAAACGTTGTTTCATACCACCAGAGAAAGTTTTGATTTTGAGGTTTCTTTTCTCTGCTAAGTCAACAGCTTCCAACAATTCTGTTGCTTTCTTATGAGCTTGTTTTTCACTCAGTCCTTTTAATGCCGCAACATACATAAGGAAATCCCAAGCTGTAAAATCTGGATAATATCCAAACTGTTGCGGTAAATATCCCAATAAATTACGGTACTTCTCCCCGAGTACAGATATGTTTTTCCCGTCCAAAGTAATTTTCCCAGAGGTCGGTGTCTGAATATCGCAGAGTAACCGCATAAGGGTAGTTTTTCCCGCACCATTTGCACCAAGCAAACCGTAAACGCCATTTGATAATGAGAGGTTCAAATGGTTTACGGCTGTTTTTGAGCCATATTGCTTTGTTAGTTGAATTGCTTTAAGTTCCATATCAAAAACTCCTTTCGTCTTAGGGAGCAAAAAAATACTCTCCATGTGTTTACATAGAGAGTATAGAATGCAATTTTCTACTTTTTATCTACTAATCGAGAGATTTGAAAAAAGCAGTCACTTTTGCTCCGATTGAGCAATTTTCAATTTTCAGATAACCACCGTGATGTTCGCATAAAATTTTACAGATGTACAGCCCAAGTCCGAAATGCTCAGAGTGATTTTCTTCTTCCGTAAAATATGGATTGGTTGCTTTGCTTAAAATATTTTTTGAAAAGCCACATCCATTGTCTGAAACAGAGAGATAAAAGCCATCATTATTACTTGTGTAAGTGATGTTTACCTTTGATGTTGCGTATCGGATTGCGTTTGAAATCAAATTATTATTCACTTGTGAAACAAAAGTATAATCAATGCCAATAGGAATATCGGAAATGTTATTTTGAATAGAAAGAGTTTTTCCACTTTGCTCACACAAAATTCTTGCACTATCAGCTATTGCGGTCACATAACCGCTTATATTAGACTTGTCACTTATGGGTTGAGCATCTTCTAAACGACGCAAGTGGCTCATACTATCAACATATCTTTCCAAACGGAAAATATGTTTTCTCATTGTTGCAGCGGTGCTTTTGGTTATTGGGTCATGGTTGGACTGTAAAATTTCATTATACCCTTTTAATACGGTAAGTGGAGTACGTAAATCGTGAGCAAACGCAGCATTGAGTTGTTTTCGTTCTTCCATTTGCCGCCACATTTCAGAGAAATTATTAGCAAGGGTAAAACGCATTGTTTCAAATGATGAACACAATTCTCCTAATTCATCTTTGCTGTCATATTTAATTGAGAAGTCTAAATTATTATTAGAAATCATTTCAGAAGCGGCTTTTAATTCTGTAAGTGGTTTTTTTAACTTGTTTCTATAGAATAACAAGGTCGCCGTAATGATACATAACGCTGAATAAATCGGAGTTGCAATTATTGGGGCAACTTCACATATTGAAAGTAACCGTTGGTCTTTTTCAGACATTGCAACAGGTGCAACTCCAATATAATTGCCATCACCGAGTCTTTCTCCATTTTCATTTGTTAAATAATATTTTTCTCCTGTTGGGGGATATTTGCTTTCAATCGTTTTTGTAGCATTATTGCACAAAGTAGCTGTTCCTGCACTTAATAGAATGGCAAGAATTACAAACGCTGAGATATAAAGTATTATACTTTTTCGCAATGACAGGTTACGCCACATTTTCTTTATCTTATCCACTTATATCCACACCCCCAAACTGTTTCAATATAAGATTTATTTGTGTATGCTGCAATTTTTGTTCGTATTCTGCGAATATGCTCGGCAACAACACTACTATCTCCCTCACTGTCATATCCCCAAACTCTTTCATAAATTCTCTCTTTATCAAAAACTTGTCCTGCGTTTTGAGATAATAACTCAACAATGTCAAATTCTTTTTTTACAAGACCAATAGGTTGGTTCTGTATATAAACATTTCTTTCAGAGTAGTCAATTAAAAGTTCTCCTGAAAACTTAACTTTTGTATTCGTTTGATGTCGTTCTTCTCTTCTTAAATGTGCTTGCACTCTGGCTTCAAGTTCAACAAGAGAAAACGGCTTAACAATATAATCATCACCACCTACGGAAAATCCTTGTACCTTATCATTTTCTTCAATACGGGCAGTTAAAAAGAGTATAGGGCAAGAAACATAATCCCTAATTTTCTTGCAGACTTCAATCCCATCAAGCTTCGGCATATTTATATCTAATAAGATTATATCTGGTTGTAATTCTGCTAATTTGAGGGTTTCTACTCCATTATAAGCAGAAAAGACCTCATAGCCCTTGCTTCTAAAAAATCCTGTAAGCATTTCAACTATATCAACTTCATCATCGGAAATTAAAATCCTGTACCTCACATATAACACCTCCATAATAAACACTAACGAAAATTTTTCAATTTTTCATCAACTTTTTTCTTGCATCAGCAGGCTTTTCAGCATTTTTCGGAATAAGCCACACACGGTTAATATTCATAACCCCCTCAATACGGTTTCCTTTACAAAGTCTTTGTACCCATCTTAACGATACATTCCACTTTTCAGCGGCTTCCTGTGCTGTCATATATTCAAACATATCTGACCTCCTAAGGTGTACTGTATATATTATAGCCGTTTGAACGAACAGTATCAAGTGTGCAATTATGAACTTTGACCGCCTGTAATAAGAGATTTTATATCCTAATATCAGAGATTTCAAACCGTTCTATAAGAGCTCACATTTCTGTAAAATATAACAGTAGCATTTTGCAGATACAAGGTGGTGAGTTTATGGACACAAGAAACAATGATTTTGACTTCGATTTTACACCGATAGGACAGGCAATCAAGAAAGCAAGGACAGCAAAAGGTTTGACCAGAGAGCAGCTTGCTCGTATTGTAGATTATGACCCAAGACATCTTCAAGCGATTGAAAATGAGGGACAAAAGCCAAGTCTGGAGCTGTTCATTCAGCTTGTGACAATGTTCGGTGTATCGGTTGATGAATACATATTCCCAGATAATGAGGTCAAAAGAAGTTCCGTCCGCAGACGCTTAGACGCAGAACTCGACAAACTAAACGATAAAGAGCTGTCCATAGTTGAAGCAACTGTCAGCGGACTATGTAAGGCAAAAGAGCCAGAGGAATAAACCTCTGGTTTTTCTTTTGCCCATTTTTAATAGGCAGGAACACCGTAACCATAGATGGAGCTGCTTCCAACCGTATATTGCTTTTGTCTGCAAGCGTCGCCAGAATTCCCCTCCACGGTGTAAACGACACCGTTTTCGCATTTCTCCACAATGCCTACATGGTCGGTTTCTCCGTCGCCTTCCCAATCAAAGAAAATAATATCGCCTGCCTGCGGCTCGTAGTTTCTGTCTTGCCATTGTCCGTTACCCTTAAACCAATTTGAGCCGTCCACGCAGCCTGCGAATTTCTGGATAATCCCGCTTTCGATATAACCACACTGGTCAGCACACCATGACACAAAGCAGGCACACCATTCCACACGCCCCTCAAAGCCGTACCAACTCCAATAAGGCTGACCTCCCTCATTGCCGAGCTGCGTCAAGGCAACCTCTACAATGGCTTGGTTGCCGCCGCTTGTAAATGCCCGTCCATACGGATAATAGCGTAACACATGGGCGGGGTACTGTGTGTCGCCGTACTTTTCCCACCCTAACCGCTGTGCCTGCATGGTGGAAAATTCTACCGCATTGGCATAGGAATAACCGCCGTAGTTGGTTTTTGCCCATGAGATATACCCATTGCCAAAGTTATAGCCCTGCAAGGCGAGCTTGATACGCTCCATGTCAATCGGGTTTTCCACCTCGGCAGAAATAAGGGCGGCTTTCAGCTCCTGTACGCCGCACTGGATGGAATACTCTGGGTCTTGTATCCCGTTCGGCTCATGGGGATACCTTGTGTTAAAGCTGCCCTCCGCCGCCTGCATGGGGTCAAGCCCACGCCCGCCGCTTTCCTGCATCATCACCGCCTTGATAAGCTCCACATATTCGGAGATGCCGTACTGTTTGGCATATTTCTGTATCAAAGGCTCATAGGCTTCCACCTCTGCACTGACAGGGGTATAGGCGTTGCTTCCGCTTCCGCCGACAAACAGGGAAACAGCACAGCCGAGCAGGACAACAATGAGAATAATCACAACTGCAATCCAACCGCCTGCAATTATAGCAGAAATCAGAGCTTTTGTTCCTGCAATAATCGCCTTGACCGCAGCTATGGTGGCTCTGACCGTCGCTTTGGTGGCTTCGGCGGTTGCCTTTGCGGTGACTTTTGCCGCCTGTGCTGCCTTTTGGGCAGTTTTCGCAGAAACCTTTGCCGCTGCCTGTGCGGTTTTTACCGAGGTTTCTGTCGTTTTGATTGCCGCCTTAGAAGTTGCCTGTGCGGTTTTAATTCCCTTTTCGGTTGTCTTGACCGTTCCCTTAGCAGTTGCTTTCACCGCTTTTTCTGTATTTCGGGCTGTGGTCTTAATCATTTTTTGCCCCTGCTGTCGGGTCTTTATCAACTGCGATTTTGCTGTCTGGGAAACATCGGGGGCAGAGGAACGGCTTGCAGCCCCGTGACGGATCTGCAAGCCGTGTTGTTCTGACATATTCTGTGCTGCTTCCTGTTCTGCGGCTTTGACAGCCCGACTTTGCTTGAAATCGGTTATTTTATCTTTTGCCTTACCGATATTCTCTTGCGTTGTCTTGACTGCCTTTTGCCCCCGCTTATTGAACTGATGGATAACTTCGTCTTTTACACGGTCTGCTGCACAAGAAATCCTATCCGCAGCATATTCAGTGGCAGAGTTTTCATCAGCGTAATATCCCTGTTCCGCCTTGCCCTTTATCCCCACATAGGCAGACTTCATACGCTCACTGGCTATGGCGGCTTTATCTATGGTCTTTATCGTACCTTTGACCGCATCTCTGGTTTTTATATCAGCCATAGAGAACCTCCTTTCCCAGAGGATTTGCGTTCAAATCAGCCGACCTTTTTTGCCACAACAACGAGCCTGCCGTTCTGTGCGGAGTATTCGCAGGTGGAAAGGGTAATGAGCCTGTCGCCGTATTCAGCGGTCACACCTGTATCATACAAAGCAAGCTCCTTGCACTTCCCGACATAGGAATTAAAATCTTCCTCATTCTCCGCATCAACAAAGTCATAGTATCGGAAGCCCTCAGAACTGTACGCCACAGTCTTAAACACAGCGACGATTTCATACTCTGCCTGCTCTGTGAGGGTATCAAACTGAATAGTCTTGTGTTCCTCATAGAAGTTCTTGGACTTGTAATCCTCCAACGCTCCAAACATCTTGCCACCCTTGATGTGATGACCGTAGATAACCAAATTTTCACTTTCGACAATATCACCATTCTCCTGCACATAAGGCGTACCTAAGTCGCTGTACTCTTTTTCAAAATTGTGCTTCAGATAGAAATTCGGATTGTTCCTGCTCTGCATCACAGGATAATTGATTGTCGTGCCGGCAATGGAAATCCAACCGACCATATCCTCATTCTGTAAATACAATTCCTGATACTTGGCAAGCACATCTTCTCCCTCGCTGACAGGGGTATCGTCTGGCACGGTTTTCTCCGTGGGAGCCTGCTCTACCATTTCGGCAATCTCCTCAAAGGCTTCCGTCTGCTCGTCCACCTGTGCATAGTGATGGTAAATACGGAAGCCGCAAAAAGCCGCCGTACCTAACAGGCACACGGCGGCGGCAATACAGATAATAGATTTATAATTCTTCATAGGTTTTTCCTTTCTTATCTTGAAATTTCTGTCTGTTTTCTGGGAGCAGGAAGCTCCCTGCAATATTCGGGGTATCTGACCTTGATACCCTCCATAAAGTAGGGAGCAAATTCACAGCAGAACAACTCCTCTGGCGTGAAATACCGTTCCCGCCCTTCCTCTGCATACCCGTTCCAAAGGTTAAAAGCAATATGGCAGACCTTAACTGTTCCGCTTGTCTGCCAGCCGCCGTGCATACCCTCTGGCTCGATGCAGTCCTCCTTGAAATTGAACATCTGGTTAATGTTCGCCCTCGTTTCCGAAGCGATACCCATTACATAGAAAAATGCCCTGTGATAACAGTCGTTCACTCTGCATTTCATCATATTTTCCAGAAAGAAATCACGATGAGCCGTATCACGGAATTTAATATCAGCCATAAAAGACCTCCTTTCTTAGACCTCACCGAACTTGGTCGTCATCAGTTTGTAAAGCTCGGTATTGCGTGGGAACTTGTTTACAAACGGCACAAGGGAGCTGCCAACTTTGAGTAATCCCTGTCCTGCACCGACATTCGTGATATAGCTCATCTGAAGGTCGGAGATATTAAGGAGCTTGGCAAGCTCAAGCCTGTCCGTAGACGCTTGGTTAAGCATAATGATAAATTCACTGTTAGCAAGCATCGTCCTTGCGGTATGGCTCTGCAAAAGGTCGTCTACATTCTGCGTAATACCCGTACAGTACGCACCGTATTTACGCACACGCTTCCAGAGAGTAAAGAGGAAGTTTGCAGAGTATTCGTGCTGAAAGAGCAGATAGATTTCATCAATAAAAATAAAGGTATTTCTGCCTTTGGCTCTGTTCTGGGTGATACGGTTTAAGATGCTGTCAAGCACCACAAGCATACCGATAGGCTGTAACTGCTTGCCCAAATCCAGAATGTCATAGCAGATAAGACGGCTGTGGGTATCAACATTCGTGTGCTTTGCAAAGGTGTTGAGCGACCCGTCCGTAAACAGCTCAATCGCAAGGGCGATTTCCTGTGCTTCTGGCTCATTCTGTTTTAACAGTTCCTCACGGAAGTCCTGCAAGGTGGGCGGCGTTCCCATATAGTTGCCCTGCTGATAATAACGGTACACGCTTGCCGTACAGCGGTCAATGATGGATTTCTGCTTTGCTCCCAAGTTCGTGCCGCCGATGAGCTGTTCGCAAAGGGATAAAATAAACTCAGATTTCAGAATGACAGGGTTTGCACCGTCACCGTAATCGGAGTTCATATCCATAGCATTGATGTGATTTTCACTTGTCGCAGAGATATGAATGACCTCTCCCTGCATTGCTTTCACAAGCGGGGAATATTCACGCTCTGGGTCAATGATGATTATATCGGCATTAGGGTCGGTCAGAATGATATTCGTCATTTCTTCCTTTGCGGTAAAGGATTTTCCTGCACCTGACACACCAAGAATAAAGGAATTGCCGTTAAGGAGCTGCCTGCGGTTGGCGATAATCATATTTTTGCTGATGACATTCTGACCGTAATACACACCGTTTTCATGGTAGATTTCCTGCATACGGAACGGGATAAACACTGCAAGGCTCTCTGTTGTGAGGGTACGCAGGGCATCTATCTTCCGTACACCAAATGGCAGGGCTGTATTCAATCCGTCCATCTGCTGATATTTCAGCACCGCAAGCTGGCACAAGTGCTTTCTTGCAGTAGTCAAGAGAGCTTCTGTATCATTGTCGAGCTGCTCTTTGGAATCTGCCGTATGCACCATCGTCAGCACAGCAAACATCATTCTCTGGTCACGGGTTGTCAAATCGTCCAGAAATTCCTTACTTTCCTTTCGCTGCTGTTCCAAATCATAGGGGATAACGGCTGAAAAATTGTTGTTCTGGTTCTGCTTCCTCTGCCAATTCGTGATATTGGTTTCCACACCAAGCAGACGGTTTTCCACCTCACGCACGGCTTCATCCGTGGGAACAGGGATAATGTCAACGGACAGCATCATATTCCTGTTCAGCTCACAAAGCTCCGCAACCATACTGTCCTTGATATATGCCGCATACTCTCTGAGAAAAATCACACGCCCATATCTGTCACCCATTCTGAAGTAGTCGCTCTCAAATTCAACGGTATCAGGGCAGATAAAATCCTTGAAATCGTGACCTTTCCGCATCGTCTGGGTAATATCGAAGTGGAATGCTGTTTCTTCTCCTGTACGGTAGAAGTCGTGGAAGATACGCAGCTTGTCGCCTGCGTCCAGTTCCACACACTTCGACCCCAGACGGTTAAAGTGGGCGATAAGGTCAGCACCCACACGGGCGAAGTAGTTTCGGGCTTCCTCGATATTCTTCTTGCAGACAGATACAGTTACATACTTATCCTGTACGATGGAATTAGCCCCTGTCGCCTTATCCAGAAGCATTTTGTTGTATTCCTTGCGGTACTTATCCAGACCGTCATCAGCCATTGGGATTAAAATGGTCTGTTCAAAATCAGCTTTGTTCAGGCGACGGTTGTTGATAGTGATTTTCGTGGTCGCACCGCTGTCAAGGGAATTAAGAAGCTCCGAGTATTCAAGGAACATTGCTTCCTTATCCTCACGGCTTGCCACGGCATAGTTTATATCCTCAAATTTAAAGGTCTTTGCGTACTTGTTCCTGCCGACAAGGAATATGCCGTCCTCCCAGATTGTCTTAATCGGGATAACATTCTGTACCGACTTCGGCACAACAAACTTTTCCCTGTCCTGCTTGAACAGATTTTTAAGAGTTCTCAGCATTGTTTACCTCCTTGCTGCGTTTCGCTTTTTTCTTTTTCGTTTTCTTTGGTTTCGGTGTCCTGCCTTTCTGCTTTTTCCGTACTGTCGCCAATCCTTTTTCATAAGCTTCAATAGTCGGCTTCATCGTTTCGTAATAGAGATTATCTGGCAGGAACATCAGCTTTTTCGGCATCAGAAATTCTGATTTAATCCACGCCCAGACAAACTGTTCTGCGGTCATACCGTTGTATTTGATAAATCCCATAGCCGCAAAAGGGAACGCACCTAAGATACAAACCCAACTGAGGGTTTCCGTTCCAAACCGTGGACGAAGAAGAAAATACAAACCCACCGCCACGCCGCAGGCAAGGACAGAAAAAATGAACTGTCTGAGGGACAGTCCAAAAAACATACTCTCCGTATAATTACGGATTTCCTTATTTATCTTGACTTCCAATCATAGCACCTCCCTTACAAGCCCATCATTTCTCTTACAACACGGTCTGCCATTTTGACCGCACCGACAAGGACGAGCATATTGAACACAAGCTCCCCAATATAGCTCCATACCATTGTAACCGCCGCAGCATCGGGATTGACCACAGGCGGAGAAGAAGCAAACAGGGAAAAGATAATGCAGGCAAGCACGATAACCGCACCTTCAAGACACACGGCGGCATAGCTCTTAATGAAGCTCTTGCCAACGCTCTGGCTCGGCTCTCCCGCAAAAGCGGAAAGGGGTACGGGTGCAATGGCAGTATAGATATACAGCTTAAAAAACCTGCCGTATACCGACATAATCATAATGAATGACAGCACCGTGATAAACAGCCCGCCTATCAGCGTGACCGCCCATAGCGGGATACTCTCAAAAAATCCGCAGTCTTCAACGGCTGTCACGATTTCCTGCGGCAACACCGTCTGCTGTGCCGAGCCAAATCCTGCGGCATTCATAATCGTGGAAATCATACCTTGCACAATCTTAAACAGTGCCATCATCAGTTCTAATCCATAGGTCACTGCACCTTTGGCAATGGCAAAGCGGATAAACAGCTTCAACGCCTGCTCTGGTCGCTTGACTTCTGCAAAATTTCCACAGGTTCTCATTACACCCACAACAAAGAACAGCACGAGCAGGGCAAGTCCGATAGCCTGCACTGCACCGTGAATATCCACGATGACATTCCATATCGTGCCGCCCTTAAAGTTCTCTGGGGATTGGGTAATGAGCTGCCATATCTCGGCTAATTTCTCATTCCAAGTGTTTAGGGCGTTCTCTAAATTCTGTACCACCCAGTTATCAGACATTTGACCACCTCCTTGATGATATTAGATAACGGGAGCGAGTTCCGCACTCGGCGGATCTGCTCCCGTTATCTTTCGTCTTGTGTCAGTCTATTATCTTAGCCTGTGATAAGAGTCAAGATTTCTTTTGCGAAGGTAATGACAACGCCGCCTGCAAGGGTCAAAAATCCGTTAGCTCTCTGGGACGGGTCATGGGATTTGAGGGAAAGACCAATCTGCACGATACCAAAGCCGAGCATAATCATACCAACAGCCCTCACCAGACCGAAAATGAAATCGGACAGATTGTTGACTACCTGAATGGGGTCATTGGCAGCAAAGGCGGTTACGGAAGTACCAAGCACAAATGTCATTGCCATAACAGCCATACAGTAATAGCGGAAGCCTTTCTTAACCTTTCCAGTCATCGGCAGCTTCGTGGTTTTCTTGTTCTCGTTCTTCTTAAAAAGTTTCATAGGGTAAATCCTCCTTATAAATTGAATATTTCTTCCAAGTCCTCATCGGACAGAAGCTCATAGGAAGTGCTGACAGCTTTGACGCTCACGGCGTTATCTGGAATATCACTGTCAAACACAAGAGTTGCGACAACCTGCGTAGGCTCTCCGTGGATATACGGCGGTTGCCCTCCGTCAGCCGTCAACTTCACATTCGGGTGCTTCAAGATGTCATACTTGAAATCCATAACGGGGCGTTCCCCACGCACAAAAAGAAGTGCGTAACGGTTATCAAGCATACGCACTTCGTCTGGGGTCATCAACTCACGCCCCGAAATCTGATAATTTGTTGAATAGTTACCACTCCGCCCAGAGCTTTTCCCGTAGGTGTTGGTATCAATGGTTTCCTTGCCCAAAAGCTCTGACACATATTTGTGGGTGCTTTGCTCGTTGCCGCCCAGATACAGAAACTCATCGCAGTTGCCGACAATGCTTTCCCATTGCTTTTCAAAAAGGGCTTTGAGCTGTGCCAGATTTTGCAGGATAATGGATACTGATACCCCTCTGGAACGCATAACGGACAGGATTTTATCAAAGTCATCAGGCAATGAAACATTCGCAAATTCGTCCATTATGAAATGGCAATGCACAGGCAGGCTTCCGCCGTACTTGTGGTCTGCCAGATAAAAAAGCTGCTGAAAGAGCTGGGTATAAAGGATACTGACAAGGAAGTTAAAGCTCGTGTCGTTGTCTGGTATCAGAGCGAACAGAGCGACCTTCTTTTCTCCCAGACTTGGCAGGTCAAGCTCATCGGTGGCGGTAAGCCCTGCAAGGCTCTCCAGATTGAATTTTTCAAGCCTAGCGGCAAGGGTTATCTGGATACTCTTTAGGGTCTTTGCACTACCAGAGTGGTAATCCCTGTAATACTTGAGGGCGATATGCTCTGGGTTTACCATTTCCAAACGGTCAAACAGCTCATCCAGAGGGCTTACATAGCTGTCATCGTCCTCTCTGACTTCGCCTGCACGGAGCAGCTCCATAACCATCGGGAAATTTTGCTCGTCTGGCGGTGCTTCATATTTCAGATAGAACACCAGAGCCAGAAGCAGCATACTCGCCGCCGTATCCCAGAACGGGTCTTGCGACTGTGAGCCTTTCGGCGTGGTCGCCTTAAACAAGTTTGTTACCAACCTCTGAACATCGTTATCGTTCCGCAGATAGACAAAGGGATTGTAACAATGGCTGCGGTGCATATTGATAAGGTCAAGCACACGCACCTCATAGCCTTTGTTTTCCAACAGACCGCCGATGTCACGGACAATTTCGCCCTTTGGGTCGAGTATTACAAAAGATGTGTTGCACTGCATAGCATATGAGGTAGGCACCCTGCGCCTTGCTGACTTTCATCAGTAGGTTTCAGGGAGCCGCCTCCCAAACCGGACGTACACCTCTCAGCGTAT
>NZ_JAOQJT010000015.1:0-35012 GCF_025567285.1 Coprococcus aceti | reverse complement strand
AAGGTACAGAATAAAAAGTACCGGGAAAATTTAACGCTGCAGCAGGTGTTAAATTTTTTCTGTATATAGGGGATTGGTCAAATGGTATGATAGGAGTCTCCAAAACTTTTGGTGGGAGTTCGATTCTCTCATCCCCTGCTGATAATAAGCGTCAGAAACCTTGAATTTACAAGGTTTCTGGCGTTTTTATTTATATAAGAAAAGTTGACTTAGCCGTACGGCTTATTGTATAATCAGAACTATACAAAATTAGCCGTACGGCTTATTTGCAAAGCGTATATATATATAATTTAGCCGTACGACCATATGATGTGTATGAAGTTATGTGTTGATAATTTGATATAGAAAGACGAGGAATATGTATGAAAATAATAGATTCAAAATCTTTGGGTGAGGCAATCAGAATAAGAAGAAAAGAACTGAAATATACTCAGGCTTATATAGCAGAATTTACAGGATTTAGTGTAAGTTTTATTTCGGATTTGGAAAGAGGTAAGGCTACAGCAGAAATCGGAAAGGCAATTACAATTATCAATTTACTGGGAATGGATATTCTCGTAGAAAAGAGAGGTTAGAATATGAGAAATTTGGGGGTTTGGATAGAGATTGGTGGCTTGCAGACATATGTAGGTCGTATAATTGGAGAAAAAGAAGAAGATGCTAGATTCTCATATGCAGAAGAGTATTTATCTGGTAACATAGCCAGACCGATATCAATTCATTTGCCATTATCTGCAAATGCATTTTCCGTTGATGATACAAGGAATTTTTTTGAAGGTTTGTTACCTGAAGGATTTACCAGAAGATGTGTGGCTGGGTTATTGCATACAGACGCAAATAATTATTTGTCATTATTAGCCGGGTTAGGTAATGAGTGTCTGGGAGCAATAAAAATTACAGATGAGAATAACGAAGTAGTAAATGCAGATTATCAGAAATTGACAATTGATGAGGTTAGTCAGTTGGCAAGAGAAGGAGCAATGGAGACTGCGGAGTTAGTCACAAAGTCACATTTGTCACTTACAGGAGCATCTGGAAAGGTTGGGTTATATTATGATGAAAATAATAAAGATTGGTATTTACCAAAAGGGGCAGCGCCAAGTACACATATAGTAAAGCAGAGTCATGTAAGGCTTGACGGAATAGTTACAAATGAGCAGTTGTGTATGATGACGGCAGGAAATATGGGAATAGAGATTCCTGAAAGTTTTATAGTCAATGTCGGGGATGGCAGAGATGAGGAAGTTTTGCTAGCAACTAAAAGATATGATCGTGCAATAAAGGACGGATTAAAAAAAATCAATGGGTTAAGTGTTCCGTACAGGTTACATCAGGAAGATTTCTCTCAAGCGATGGGAATTTCGGCGCATAACAAATATGAGAGTGATAATGCCGGATATTTAAAAATGATGTTTGAGATCATAAGACAGAAATCGTTCAACCCAATAGCAGATCAATTGAAAATGTGGGATATATGTATATTCAATTACCTAATAGGCAATACAGATAATCATATCAAAAATGTTTCATTGCTTTATGATGAAGAGTTGAAAACAGTACGCTTGGCACCGGCATATGACATATTGAGTACGGTAATATATACAAGCAGTACCAGAGATATGGCATTTAGTATTGGGAATGAGTATGATATTAAAAAGATCACCAGAGATTCATTTAGAAGAGAAGCGGCTAACATTGGACTAGGAGAGCAAATGGCTATGAAGCGGTTTGATTATTTGGCAAATGCTTTTCCGGATGCGCTGAATAAAGCATGTGATGAATTACTGGGCAAGGGATTTAACAAGGCGATTGATATTTATGAGAGAATTAGGGACAAGAGGAGAGAGTTTATTTCATAAGAAATACAAGATCAATGACTAATGCTTGGACTATGCAAGAAGGGACAGAACGTTTTAGTAAAATACGACAAAAACATAATAAGGATTTTGTTATGGGTTATGCGTTTAACCTTTGTAAAAATCAGATCTTGATTGTACCATGTAATTACAAATTCAGGTAAAGAGGGTATGGATATGATACATAACAGGGTTAGGATTGTGGATGTCGCAGATGCACTAGGACTTAGTACCGCAACTGTCTCAAAAGTGATTCATGGAAATACAGAAAAGATTTCAGATGAAACAGTAAAACGTGTTCAGCAGGAGCTTGAAAGGACAGGATATATCCCGAATATGGCAGGCATTCTGCTTGCGAGAAACAACTCAAGAATCATTGGAGTGGTGGTGAATGACCATGTGAAGTATGAAGGGGGGGTTTAGAAGATGGATTCGTGATGGCATCACTGGCGAATGGATTATAATTCTCGCCAATGGAAGATATTTCAATGAATTGTGGAATCTTCGGTCATCCCTGGCGAAATGAAATTATAGTAATGGGAAAAGAACTGATTAAAAGGTTTGAAAAAAACAAGGGAAGATTAGGACTTTAATGATATGGAATTAAGACTATTACGCTATTTTCTGACAGTAGCAAAAGAACAGAGCTTTACAAAAGCAGCAGAACAATTGCATATTACTCAGCCAACGCTTTCAAGACAAATGGAGGCATTTGAAGAGGAGCTTGGAGTAACATTATTTATTCGTAGGGGGAAGAAAAGCTCACTTACTGATGAGGGAATTCTATTAAAAAGGCGAGCCTTGGAGATTCTTAATCTTGAGGAAATAACACTAGAGGAACTTAAAGGGAAAGAAACGGTAGTAGAGGGCACTATAACCATTGGATGCGGTGAATTTGCGGCAATGGAGACATTGGCGAAGATATGTAAAACGTACAAAGAAAAATATCCGCTGGTTCAGATTGCATTGCATACTGCAACAGCAGATGCAGTGTATGAGATGATGAGCAAAGGAATTGTAGACATTGCATTGTTCTTGGAGCCAGTGGACACCGAAGGTTTGGATTATATCCGGATTATGGATTGTGATCACTGGTGTGTTGGAATGCGGCCAGATGATCCGCTGGCAAAAAAAGAGTTTATAAAAAAGGAAGATCTCATAGGAAAACCATTGATCCTGCCCGAAAGAGGAAATGTTCAAAGTGAACTTGCCAATTGGTTTGGAAAAGACTTTTCGAAACTGCAGATTGCTTTTACGAGTAATCTTGGAACCAATGCCGGAGTCATGGCAGCAAATGGATTGGGGTATCCGATATCAATCGAAGGTGCTGCAAAGTATTGGAGAGATGACATTCTTGTACAACGAAAAATTTTTCCTGAAATTACGACAAGTACTGTGATTGCCTGGAGACGAAACATTCCATATTCCCTGGCGGTCAGTAAGATGATAGAAGAAATAAATGCTTTTCAGGCATAGGAGAGAATTTAATTGACAAGACTCTTGAATTTGTATCCAGGTGGTAGGGGATGAAATACCAGTTATTGACAAAAAGTTATAAATGATATAGTATAGCAACAATTAAAAAGAGCTTGTCTCGGCACGTAAGAAGACTATAGATTTTGCTGTTTCTGAACATAACAGTTTTATCTATAGTCTTTTTATTTGGCAACAGGAGGTTGTATGAGTAAAAGAGAGTGGATAAAGAAGATAGCTGTTATAATAATTGGTTCAGTTATTGCCGCATATGGTATAACCCTGGCTTTGTATGCCGGATTCGGCGGTGCAACGCTTGCGGTATTATGGCAGGGAATATCCGGTACGTTTCATGTGAGTATCGGAGCAGCGTCGTTTATCGTGGCGGTGATTATGATCTTGTTTGTTCTCATATATGACAGATCGCAGATACATATAGGAACGATACTTTACCAGATCGTTTACAGCTTGTGTGTTGATCTGTTTGCGCAAATGCATGTCTACAGCAAATACATGTGGCTCAATATGTTGATCATGCTCGTCGGAATTGTGCTGTTTGCGGTGGGAACAGGACTGTATGCGGCAGCAGACCTTGGGCGTGGTTCATATGAGGCCGTGACATTTGCGCTTGCAGAGAAGAATCACTGGCAGGTGAAGAAAGTCAGAATGATACTTGATGCCGCCATGGTTGTGATAGGTGTGATCCTTGGGGGAAAGTTTGGTGTGTGTACGGTTGTTACTGTGATTGTATCGGGGCCGATAATTCAGTTTACTGTTGGGAGAGCAAAGAGAATCATAAAACTATAAATTCTCTTTCCTATATTCATTCGGCGTAATCCCATAGTGCCTGTGAAACAACTCACAGAAATAGCTCGTACCGGAAAATCCATAGGCGTATGTCACATCGGTCACGGACATAGAAGAGTTTCTAAGCATAGCACATCCATTTTCAAGGCGATAGTTGTTCAGGTATTGCATGGGTGATACCGACAGGTATCTCTGGAAAAGAGATGTGCATTTTGTTTTGCAGCAGCTTCCGGCGCTGGAGATGTCTTTGAACAATAGCTTGCCTGGATAATTCTTCTGGATGAATCCGATCATGGCGGTGAGTGACAGGAGGTCATATGAATTTTCTACATTCTTATTCTGAGTATCCATAGTGCAGGCATCTGCTGTTGACAAAGTTGCAAATTATAACTGTACGATCCTTGATGTTGCCAAGGTGAAAATAGGTGACAATTGTTTCATGGCGCCAAATGTAGCGATATACACAGCAGGTCATCCGATATATCCTGATGTGCGAAGTGCTATGTGGGAGTATGGCAAGGAAGTGACCTTTGGGGACAACGTGTGGATAGGCGGCAACACTGTGATCTGCCCTGGCGTGCATATTGGAAGTAACGTTATAATCGGTGCGGGCAGTGTTGTTACAAAGGATATCCCTGATTGGGCAGTTGCAGCGGGAAATCCATGTAAGGTGCTTCGCATGATCACAGAGGATGACAAGAGAAGACTTTTCCGCGATGAGGAGATAGACGATGAAGCCTGGGCTGAGATCTGCCAGAAGCTGGGCTGGTAATGTTACACCACAGGTTCATTGAATTTTTCTGGGTGTCAGTGCATAATGAGAACAACGTGGGCTGACACGATTCAATCCGAGGTTACATTACTTGTGACCTATCCTGTTGCGAAAGATATAGGACGCTGGCAGGCAGCGAAAAACTTTGCTCCAATGCCGAACGTAAGGGTCGGTCTCGTTGTTCGGACAACAGAAAAATCAGTCATTAGAGGGTGGGAGTATTACTGAGGCAATACACCATCCTCTTAAATTTGTGCTGTTCATCATACTTAATATAACTTATGAATTTGTCTGATTGAATTTAAAATAATTAGTGCTAAAATGAAGTTGGTTAGGAAAAACTAACTAGATGAGTATACAGACGAAAGGTGGTTATATTTGTGATGAGCATTTTACTGAGTATAGGTCTTGTTGTTTACATAATATTACTTATAATAAGCTGTAAGAATAAGGGTAATAAGAAGATACAGATTGCAACGCAGTTGGTTCAGGGCGCACTATGGACTCTGCTTGCGGTGGACAACTGGCAGAATGGACACTTGATTACACTGATCGTATATGTGGTGATCATTGTACTTTCATTTGCAGGGGTCGTGCATTTGGTTGTTAAGAAGTAGGAGAGACTTAGATTAATATTGATTTGAGGTTGTGTCAGAGGAGATGATGTGGTTATGTCATATGAAGAGTATAAAAACATGAATGTTCGTATAGAACTGCTAGAAATTCTGGCTGAGGCAGAAGATGATGTGAGAAATGTCAGGGTTGCCCCTGCATCCGAGACATTTGGCGATTTGAGAAAAATGCTTCAAGAGGGGTGAGCTGTTTTAAAAGTCTGCTCAGGCGGTTGGCGGTGCTGTTGGTCACAATCCAATATCAATCGTCATCCCGTGTCACAGAGTAGTCGGTACAAATGGAAGTCTGACCGGTTATGCAGGTGGAATAGACAAGAAGATCAAGCTGTTGGAGATAGAGAAAACAGATATGAAAGATTTATTCAGACCTAAGAAAGGAGCAGATCAGTTTATGCCGCACACCCTGCAGACCTCATGAACCCAGCGGTCGGCGTCAAGCAGCAGTTCTTCGTGCTGCAGATCAAATTCACAGATATCCGGATCGGCGAAACACTTCCTGTAACGCTCAAGATATTTCTCACCCATTTTCTTGGCGTAGAATACGTGGATAGTCGTTCCGGGTACGTTTATGTGTTCTCCAACGCTTGTGTACAGGTCGGTGCAGAACTGATTCTTCATGGACTCCTTGGATATGAATGAAAAGTCTATTCCACTTCCTTTGCCCATGATCTCCATGAATTTCTTCATATATTCAGAACTGTCATTTCCTTCGTTCATTTTCTTCTCAAATACTTTTTTCAGAATACCGCTTTCCTTGCCGGTGATAAAAGGATAGAACATAGGCATCATGATGGCTGTCTCAAGCTTTGCCAGCCACTTTGGCGCCTGATCCATGTCGCTTGAACCTATGATTCCATGATCTATATGTATATTCTGACGCCCGATCAGGAGAGAGACAAATGAACCTCCGAGGGAACAGCCGTATGCTGCAAACAGCTTTCCGTCAAGTTTATCTTTGATGTAGTTCTCAACCTTCAGAACTTCGTCAAGCTCTGAAATAAATGTAGAATTCTCCGTATCGTCAAATCCACTGTAGCTGACAACCAGAGTATGAAAGTGCTCCTGAAGCCCATCAAGAACGTGTCCAAAGTTGGTTTTCCAATAGCAGCAGGTGCCAGGAAAGAGCATGATGCTCGGTTTATTTTTATCCCCGAATTCGTAAACTTTCATAAAAATATTCTCCTAATTGTTTGATAATATGCTAAAATTAAAAAAGTTAGATACGTCTAACCAATACAGATACTAGCACTGGCGAAAGCGACTGTCAATGTAAGTTCCTAATTGTCCCATATCTCCGGAATCAATGCCCTTGTCTTGACTTCAATTAAAACATAACGGTGTTTTTGTATGTTGTAGAACAGCATATTAATAAATTTTTTAGCATCTCCGACAAAAAAGGGGATTCTTTGCTGACAAAAGCAAATTCACGATCTAATTCAAGAAGAATTTTTTGGGAATTATCCATGATTGCATCTTTCAATTCTTTTTCATCATACCCTTCTCTGAGATTAAGAAAATGCAAAGAGGAAAGTCAGAGAATGAGAATTATTACTATTTTCTTGACAATAAAATAAAAACAGAATATAATCCTTATTAAGAACTAATCCCAATAATGAGTGGCGACAAGCAGGAGAAATGCCATTCAAAAAAATCTTGATATATTGGTAGAGGAAGGTGCGTAAAGTGCAGCGAGATTTTTGATGCGGATATGGATGAAATTACCGAATTTGCTGGAAAAATTCGTAACATTAATGGAATTGAATTTTTGGATTATGATATTTCATTTAAAGGAATTTGCCGAAATGCAGAGAGAAAAATAGTAAAGAAAACGGAGGTAAAAGAGATGGCAGTAAACAAATATGCAGGAACACAGACAGAGAAGAATTTACAGGAGGCATTTGCAGGAGAGTCTCAGGCGAGAAATAAGTATACCTATTTTGCTTCTGTAGCGAAAAAGGAAGGCTATGAGCAGATGTCAGCATTGTTTTTAAAGACTGCAGATAATGAGAAAGAACATGCAAAGATGTGGTTCAAGGAATTAGCAGGAATTGGTGATACAAAGAAAAATCTGGCGGCAGCTGCAGAAGGCGAGAATTATGAGTGGACAGATATGTATGAAGGCTTTGCGAAAACAGCCGAAGAAGAAGGTTTCCCTGAGCTTGCAGCAAAATTCAGAGCAGTAGGAGAAATTGAGAAGCATCATGAGGAGAGATATCGTGCACTTCTTAAGAATATTGAAACTGCACAGGTATTTGAAAAGAGTGAAGTTAAGGTATGGGAATGCCGTAACTGCGGACATATCGTGGTAGGAACAAAGGCTCCTGAGGTATGTCCGGTATGTAATCATCCACAGAGCTATTTTGAAGTACATGAAGAGAATTATTAAGGAGATGAGATTATTACGAAAAAGCAAGTGATTAATTCAAAAAAAGCAGTAATGATAGGCTGTGGTTTTGTCGGTTCTGCGTCAGTCTTTGCTTTAATGCAGAGTGGCTTGTTTACAGAGATTGTCCTTATCGATGCAGATAAGAACAAGGCAGAAGGAGAAGCGATGGATATCAGTCATGGTATTCCATTTGCGAGTCCGATGAAAATATATGCCGGAGATTATGATGATGTGGCTGATGCTGCAATTGTTGTCATATCTGCCGGAGCGGGACAGAAACCGGGAGAGACAAGGCTTGATCTCGTAAATAAAAATGTAGCAATATTTAAGTCAATCATTCCTGAAATAGCAAAGAGAAATTTTGCAGGTATCATGCTTGTAGTTGCGAATCCGGTAGATATCCTGACTCAGGTAGCCATAAAGTTATCAGGACTTCCAGAAAACAGGGTTATTGGATCGGGTACTGTGTTAGATAGTGCCAGATTAAGATATAAGCTTGGTGAGCATTTATCTGTGGACAGCAGGAGTGTTCATGCATTTATAGTAGGTGAGCATGGAGACAGCGAAGTTGTAGCATGGTCATCAGCCAATGTATCTGGTGTTCCATTAAGTGAAATGTGTGAAATGCGTGGACATTACAAGCACAAGGAAAACACGGCAGAAATAGCTACAGCAGTCAAGAACAGTGCTTATGAGATTATAAACAAAAAGCACGCTACATATTATGGAATTGCAATGTCTGTAAAAAGAATCTGCGAAGTGATTATGAGAGATGAAAAATCAATACTTCCTGTATCACACATGATTCATGGAGTATATGATATTGACGGAGTATCGTTAAGTATGCCAGCTATTGTAGGTGCAGATGGTATTGAGTCTGATATACCTATTAATTTAAGTGGCGAGGAAGCGTTAAAGCTTAAGGAATCTGCAGATTCATTGAAAAAGATTATGGAGACAATTGAATTATAAATTTTACACATGGAAGGAGAAAAAGGCATGGAAGTAAAGTATTATATATGTAAGCATTGTGGAAACATTGTTGAAAAGGTAAAGGATAAGGGTGTACCTGTAATTTGTTGCGGAGAACCTATGCAGGAATTAAAAGCCGGAGTGACAGATGCTGCTGTCGAGAAGCATGTACCTGTATATACTATAGAAGGCAGTCATGTTCATGTCGTGGTCGGAGAGACAAAACATCCAATGCTTGAAGAGCATTTCATTGAGTGGATTACATTAAATACAAACCAGGGAATATACAGAAAACAGTTAAATCCAGGGCAGGAGCCGGTAGCAGATTTTTGCCTTTGCGATGGTGAACAGGTAGAAGAAGTATATGCATATTGTAACCTGCATGGATTATGGAAATGCTAAAATATCAGTAAGCTATCAAATTTATTAGTAACTCATAAATTTGCTGATATCTTACCAGATGGGAGCAGATATAATATCATGGGTGCATCAAAAACAAAGGAGATGTGCTTATGCTTACAGAATCAGTGATAAAATTATTAAAAAATGAAATGTGGGATCTTGCCACATGCTCAGATGGTTAGCCGAATGTTGTGCCTGTTGCATTCAAGGATGTGACAGAGTATGGCAAGCTTGTGGTTGGTGATGTGTTCCTTGAGACAACTCTTGTGGAGACTATAATAGGGCTACGTCGTACAGATTCGTGAAAATCCTTGAATTTACGCACTTTTGCAGCTTTTTCAATTTCGGCAGAACCGATGTGAAAAGGCATAAAAAGCAGATAGTGGACAGAATTCATGTCGTTGTCGGCTATAGAGTCGACACGAGGGATACAATATTCTTTGATGAATAAAAGTGAATAAAATAGCCAATTTGGCAGGGATATTTAATTACAAAATATTGAATATCCCTGCCTTTTATTTTTCTATTCAAGGAGGTGTCAATATGTTAAAGATAAGGCTTCAAGGGACAAAAAATGACATACGTTGGTTTGTACGTTTACTTCAGAGAGATAAACGATTTGAAGTGAATAATGTTTCGACTTTTTTCGATAATGTTGGAACAGATAAATATAAACGTGTGTATGCAGAAGTATCAAGAAAGAAAAAGGATTCTGGTAAGAAACCAAGTAACGTTATGCAGGTAGAAGAAAAATGCCACTATGTAGGAAGTGGCATGGTGATTCGATAGGGAATGGAGGTACAACGGTATGTGTAAAGTAATAGCAATCGTGAATCAAAAAGGTGGCGTAGCAAAGACTACGACAACAGTGAACTTAGGTATAGGTTTGGTAAGAGAAGGCAAGAAGGTACTACTTATAGATGCGGATAGTCAGGGATCCCTTTCATCAAGCCTTGGCGTAGCAGAGCCTGATGAGCTTGATGTTACTCTCTCGACGATCATGGGTAAAGTGATCAATGATGAAGATTATGGAAAGCGGGAAGGGGTTATTGTACATGAGGAGGGAGTATCTTTTCTTCCATGCAATATCGAACTTTCCGGACTGGAAGTCACATTGGTAAATACCATGCGGAGAGAGTACATATTGAAAGAGTACATAACAAGTGTGAGAAACTTGTATGACTATATCCTGATTGACTGCAATTCCAGCCTTGGCATGGTGACAATGAATGCCCTGACTGCGGCTGATTCGGTCATCATACCGATAGAAGCAGCGTACCTTTCCGTAAAGGGGTTGCAACAGCTTATCACTACCCTTGGCAGGACAAAGAAATATCTGAATCCGAATCTTGGGATAGAGGGAATCGTTTTCACAAAGATGGTTGGACGTACCAATTACGCAAAGGAAATCAAGTCCATGGTGGAAGAAATCTATGGCAAAAATGTCCGTGTGTTTGGTGCGGTTATCCCACATTCTGTGAGAGCGGCAGAGACTTCCGCAGAGGGTGTGAGTATATTCAAGCATGACCCAAGAGGAAAAGTTGCGGCGGCGTATAAGAAGCTCGCAAAGGAGGTGCTTGCAGATGAATAAATCCAATAGTGCTTCCAAGATAAAGATGAAATCATTTGACGATCTGTTTGGTACAAACGAAAATCTGGAACAGGCAAATGCAAATGGTGGTGAAATCCGAGAAATACCTTTAGCAAGTCTGCATACATTCAGAAATCATCCGTTTCAGATCCATGAAGATAAGCTAGAGGAAATGGTAGAGAGTGTCAGACAGTATGGCGTGCTTGTTCCAGGAATTGCGAGAATGCGACCGCAGGGTGGTTATGAAATTATTGCCGGACACACAAGAAAGGCTGCCTGTGAACTTGCCGGTCTTGATACCATGCCGATGTTCATTCGCAATCTGAATGATGATGAAGCTACCATTGTCATGGTGGACAGTAACATTCAGAGAGAAGATATCTTTCCAAGCGAAAAGGCAAGGGCGTATAGTATGCGTTACTATGCCATGAAACATCAGGGCATTAAGGGAGATAAGGGTAGTAGCCTTGATATCATGAGTGAGGAAACCGGCGAGAACGCAAAGAAGATTCAGCGATATATCAGACTTGCAAAGCTCTCTGATGAACTGCTTGACTTTGTTGACAGGAAAAAGATTGGTTTTATTCAGGGTGTTGATCTTTCGTATCTGAACGAGGAGCAGCAGCAGTGGGTACTCGATATAATACTCGACAGGAATATATTCCCTAATATAGAGCAGTCGGCAAGACTAAAGGCATCCTGCCGGGAAAATATGCTTACACAGGAAGAAGTGAGGAACATCATGCTTCCGGAACAGGTGTTAGCAAAGCCGAGAAAGGTAACGTTCAAGGCAGACAGATTGGATGACTACTTTGATGAAGGATATACGGAAGAAAAGATTACAGAGGTTATAATAAACCTCTTAGATGAATGGAAGAAAAGAGGTGAGAGGGCATGACTAATATTGTAAATACCGGTAATGCGTCGGTGGATGCGCTGGCAGAGATGAGCATTAGTGGCAATGTTACACCGGTAAATTGGTATAAAACAATTTTGCGTGAAAATGGCAAGCCATACCTTCTCGCTATCTGTGTGTTGTCGGAAATCGTGTATTGGTATCGTCCTGTGGAAGTACGGGACGAGCATAGCGGCATGACAATTGGTTACAGAAAAAAGTTTCGAGAGGATTTGCTACAGAAAACCTACAATGATTTTGCCGAGCAGTTTGGAGAATCACGGAGAAGTGTGAAGGCAGCGTTTGACAGACTAGAGGAAATCGGTGTGATCCGTCGTGAATTCCGTAACATAGAAACAAATAGCGGAATGGTCTTAAATAATGTCATGTATATTGATCTATGCGTTGATAGACTTTACACATGTACATATCTGGACATACCAGGAGATGACGAAGATGTAGAAAACACAGGGGAAGAAATACAAAAACAGGCTGAAAACCAAGCAAATAAGCCTGTTACAAAATTTTGTACCTCCTCATACAAAACTTTGTATGACCCTCCTACAAAATTTTGTAACACCCCCTACAAAACTTCGTATGACCCTCCTGCAAAATTTTGTAACACCCTCCCACAAAACGATGTACCACCTCATACAAAGTTTTGTAAGACAAATACAGAGAATACTACAGAGAATACGGAGGAGATTACCTATCCTATCATTCCATCAGGCACAGGCGTGAAAACTGATACGATGGATAGGATGGATGAAGTGCGCTCATTTATCAAAGACAATATTGATTATGACGTATTGCTTCAGTGCCATCCTACAGAGAAGATGGACATAAACGAATTGGTGGAGCTGATGGTTGAGACCATAGCGGTTAAACAGCCAGTAATCCGTATCAATAAATATGATTTCCCATATGATGTTGTTCGGAGCAGATTGGAGAAGATAGATTTTCATACGATGGAGTATGTGCTGGAATGCCTTCGCAACAATACTACAAAGGTACGCAACATACGAAGCTATATGCTCACGACACTGTATAATGCTCCGGTAACATGTAGTAATTACTATAAAGCAGAAGTAAACCATGACTTCTATGGTAAGTAACGATTCATAGCTGCTGGAAACAGCAGTTGACTATATATTTTTCACCTTCCCTTCCTTTTGAGGGGCAGGAGGGCACACCTGCCTCTCGTTTTAAGGGGATTGCTGCAAGTATGATTCTTTGATATAATCAATGCAACAGTTTTACAAATCGGAATTTAACAAGAGAATGTGGTTGTATGAAAAAATCCATATTAGTATTTTGGGCAATCGTGTGTCTGTTACCTATTCAAAGGAGGTTTAAGAATTTCAAATGAAACATATAAGAAATATATTGCTGTTGATTACGATTATTTTTGCTTTTGTTATGCAAGCTGAAGTATATCAAAATATGCTCTGGAACTTTAATGGTGCTTATTATTTATCGTCCAGATACACAACTACTAATGACGATATGGATTCATTTTTAGCCAATGCAGAAGATACAGCTGAGAAGCATGGTGTTCATATTTTTTCGACTTTTAATCAGAGAGTTTCTAATTATCAGACAAGACTTTATATTTATGGTGATGATACCGTTGTTCGGGATAGTCTTAAAAGCACGATGGGTATTGAGGAAAAAACATATACGGCTTTAATAGGTGGAATCACCGTAATAGAATTTGAAGATTTTAGAGAAGTAAAAAACACAGGCAATGGACAGGAAATAATGGTCAGCTATATCGGTAATGATGATGACATTATTGCCACATATCAAGATTTGGCAAAAGAATATTCTATATCGCAGCCAGAGTTTTGGCAATCAACCGAAACTGATATGATGTTCATTGTTTGGGGCTTGGTTGCCATATTGATGATTGTACTTAATGTGATTGAGGTGATACGCAGACAAAAGGAAGTAGTTGTACGAGCTTCTCTGGGCGAAAATGCTGCTGTGATTGCTCTAAAAGCTGTAGTGGCTGATATGATTTCATATGCTGCATTATTCGTTTTAGCAAAGTTGCTTGTTTCTCAATTTATATCGGGAGCGTATGAAGATCATCTCATTTTGGCAGTGTATTGTGCCGGAGCAGTTCTTTCCGTAATTCCTTATGCTGCTTTTGTCCGCTTTGATGTAAAAAAAGCCTTTGCCAATGCTTCAGATAAAAAAGGTATGTTTTATCTTCTGAACGGTCTTAAAGTATTTGCTACTGCTATGACAATTTTTACAATAACTACAAATCTCAGTAGCATTCAAGGTAATTTACTTACAAACACGACTCTTTTAGAAAATCATTATAATGATTATTATTTTGGAGTTATGCAGATTGAACCTCCTTTTGAAGAAAATGAGGAGGAATCCAAAGAGAGCAAATTTTGGAATGACCTTTACGAAAATGAATACAACACTATAAATCCGGTGGTCTGCATAGGCAGCCGGATAAGCGATACGGATAATTATATTTTTGTAAATCATAATGCCAGAGATATGCTACAAGGGTTTTCTGATATGCTTACTGAAGATGATGAAAAAGAGGATATCGTGGTCTTCGTGCCAAAGGGAAGAAATGCGGAATCATACAAAGATATCGCAAAAGAGGAAATTAGCTCTCTTACCCAAAATGCAGAAGAACTGCGTGTTGTTTATAAAGAATATTCTGGCAGAGAGCAATTTTATTATCTCAATTCGAACAGAGAAGAGGCTATTGACGGATTGTCAAGAGTAACAAATCCGATTGTGATTTATCAGGCAAATGAGGCTGTTGCTTTAAATGGAAGTTATATCGAAACAGGAACATATAATGGTGAGGTAATCTACGGATGCGATGAAAGCACAATTCGTAATGCTGCGAAAAAATATGCAGAACAGCTTGGTTCACACTATTTTATGCTGACGAATGTCGGAGAGGATTACATTTATAGTCATAGTTTCCTTGTAAAATTGATTAGCTTTATAAGCTCTCTTTGCGTATTAGTATTGCTGTTAGATATCGCTATCATCGTATCTGAAGCGAAAATGGAATTTAGACTTAGCTCTATGGAAATCTCCCTCAAAAAGGTTTTAGGTTATAGCTTTTATGAAAGGCACAAAAGATTTATTTCCGTTAATCTCATAGAAAATATAGCCGTTGTGATATTGATTTGCATTGTTTCGATTTTTATATCTAACGCAAGTGTCGGGATTGCTTTACTGATTGGATCATTGCTCACCATTATTGAAATGGCAATCATTTTCACAAATATTATGTGGGTTGAAAAAACAAATATCTCAAAGTCATTGAAGGGAGGATGTTTATGATTATAATTCGTGGCTTAAATAAAGCATTTGGAGAGAAAATAATTTTCTCCAACTTTAATTTGGAAATTCCGGATGGAAGTTTTGTAGTAATCAGCGGGGATAGCGGCAGTGGAAAAAGCACTTTGCTCAATATGATTGGTGGTATCGAAAAGCCGGATAGCGGCAGTATCATAATCGAAGGGCTGAATATTACCCGGCTTAAAAATAAAAACAGTTTTTTTGCGGATACAGTGGGGTTTCTTTTTCAGAATTTTGCACTGCTTGAAAATAAGACAGTTAAAGAAAATTTAAGTTTGATTAAAAAATCAAGCCGAACTAAAGTATCACTTAAAGAAGCTCTTAATCGTGTGGGGTTATCAAAGGAAGTTAACAAAAAAGTTTATCAGCTTTCCGGTGGTGAACAACAGAGAGTTGCTTTAGCTCGTCTTATGATGAAAAAATGTTCTGTTGTTTTGGCAGATGAACCTACTGGCTCACTTGACAAGAAAAATAGAGATATTGTTATGAGGTTATTGCACGAACTCAATGAAGAAGGTAAAACGGTTATCATTGTTACCCACGATCAGAGTATTATTGAAGATGAACCTTATGTTGTGAAAATCTGAGAGTACCTCTTAGAAATGTCTTGATCTACATTTTATGTAATTTGGGTCAGAAGAAAATCCCTTTAGGAACTAAAGGGCGCACTTCTATACTCTCTGTCGAGAGTAGTGCGTCCTGCGGAGCTTCATTCTCTGTCAGCAGAAAAAAGCTGCATGACCGAGAATGTTGCGTCACTTTGTTCCGTCAAGGTGGCTACACCCCCTTGCGCCGCTAAAGCGACTATCCCCTGTGTACTTGCCGTCCGCAAACGGTTTTGACAAACCGTCCGCCGCCAGCAAGTTTGAAAGCGACTAAAATGAATTTTATGGAACAAACAAATCGGTAGTTGACAAAGGAGTTGAGCTGATATGAAAAAGAAAATCATCATATTGCTGTCTGTTGTGATAATTCTTTTGATTGGCATTGTTGTATGGTTTAATATTCCACTCGACTTGATGGACTTAGACCCTAATGAGGTCATGGAAATAGTTGTTTTCAATGGCAATAGCGGAAACGCAACACATATTACCGACAAAGAGCAGATTCAGCATATTGTCGAAAATTTGAATGGCGTCGAAGTAAAGCGGTCAAAGCCATCTTTGGAATATACGGGATATAGTTTCAAAGTTACTATTTATTTGTCTGATGGCAACGAGGCAGGCGATTGGAATAATTTTATTATCAACTCAGATGATACAATTAGAAAAGATCCGTTTTTCTATTCTGTTACAAAGGGAAATATTGATTACAGCTATATTGAAGGTATCGTAGAATAACAAAAATTCAAGTTTGTAGGGAACAACAGCTAAGACAATTTTATAAAAAAACAGCGTTAGAGCATTTATGTGTAAAAGCATGAATGCTCTTTTTTTGTCTCTTCAAGGACAAAGAACAAGAAAGCAGCTTTTGGACAAATTGTCCAGAAGTTCAAATAAAAATGAAGGAGGACACCTGATGTATAGCAAAAATGGTATTCCGTGGGTAAGACCACCCACACAGGACAGGAAGCACAGAGAAAATAATATCGGGAGGACAGAACAATGGTCGATGAATTGACGCAGGAGTCGTTCCAGACAGGAAAGGCGATTGTGACTGTCAGCGTAGATCTGATTACTGCCATTGCAGATGCGTGCAAGCGGTCTGAACAGCAGAATCCTGGTATGAGCGAGGAACAGAAGGAGACATTGCTCGGCAAGGTTGTCGATAAGGTAATGTCGAATTATAAGGAAACGCATGGCTCATTAAAGGGATTCAACAGAGAGGGCAAAGATGTCACGCATATTGATGTAAATGATGAGAGAACAGCGGAGCTTTTGGAGAAAGCCTGTAAGAAAAGTCATATTCCGGTGGATATGAAAAAGGTAACGAGGGCAGATGGTTCCATCACGCATACTGCATTCTGTGAAGTGAAAAGCATAGACCAGATGGCAGCATTACTGAAGATGGCTTCCGAACGGGTACTTGAGGAGCAGAAGGAAATGACCAAGACACTTGTACTTTACGATGATAAGGGCAAGGAGGTTATGTCGGCTGACTTTGTAAATAATGGTGAGATAAATATGGATGATGTGGAAACACTGTCAAGATTCTCTACGAGATTTGAGATCAAGGATCACAAGAATGAAGTTTTGGAATCAAGAAGTATCACACCAAATGCAAAGGAGGAAATCAAGGAAGCGGCGAGAAAACATAATCCGAAGAAGGATAAGTCGCTTACGGAGCGAATTAAGGACAAGAAGGAGCAGTCACAGAAGAAACAGAAAGACAAGAACCGGCAGCGAGAGAAAACGAAGAAAAAGAGCCGGGATACAAGTTTATAGGTGGTGCTTATGGGGAATAAGAATATCGGCGGTGCCATACTTGATGACCTAAAGGCATTACCTAAGAAGATACTGAAACCGTATTACAAGAATGGAAAGCTGAATGCGAATAAGATAGCGATTGATGGAATCCCGTTTGTAATCATATTTTATGTGATAAATAAGTATGTGCAGGCGGTGGTATCAGCAGATGGCGGCGATATGCTGGATAAGTGTGTCAAAGCATTTTCACTGATATTCCAGGTCAAGCCTTATTTTACACCATCGTTTAAGCTGACACCGCTTATCTGTGGTATCGGGGCAGGTGTGGCATTCAAGCTCTTCATGAACTCCAGAAAGAAGAATGCCAAGCAGTTCCGTCCGAGAGAGGAATATGGCTCTGCCAAGTGGGGAACGGATAAGGATTTTGAACCATATACAGACCCGGTTAAGTGGAACAACATTCCGCTGACTGCAACAGAGTGGCTCAGAATGACGAGACCGGAACACCCAAAGTACGACAGAAACAAAAATATCCTGATTGTCGGAGGTTCCGGAGCAGGAAAAACAAGAGGATTTGTGAAACCGTCACTTATGCAGATGCAGTGTTCATATGTTGTGACTGATCCAAAGGGAACTGTACTTGAAGAAGTTGGCACCATGCTTGCAAGAGGGGCATGGGAGCTTGATGACAAGGGTAACAAAGTACCGAAAGTCGGCAAGAACGGACAGGTCTTAAAGACCAAATCCGGCAAGGTGATCTATAAGAGAACACCATATAAGATAAAGGTATTCAACACAATCAATTTCGCAAAGTCCATGCATTATAACCCATTTGCATATATTCACACGGAGCAGGATGTGCTTAAATTCGTGAATACGCTGATTGCAAATACAAAGGGTGAAGGTGCGCAGAGCGGAGAAGATTTCTGGGTGAAAGCTGAGAGGCTGCTGTTCACAGCGTATGTGGCGTACATTGTGAAATACTGTAAGAAGAGTGAGAGAAATTTTGTCTCACTTTTAGCCATGATAGATGCGTCGGAAACAAGAGAAGAGGATGAGGACTTTGAGAATGCCATTGACCTTATGTTCAAAGACATAGAATTTGGTAATGATGAAGAGGGCATAGAAGCTGATCCGGATTCTTTTGCAGTACGACAGTATCATAAATATAAACTTGCGGCAGGTGTAATAAGATGAAAGAGACTTTTTAGTACCTTAACAGATTAAAGATTCTCTTTGAGCTTATTACTTTTGGCTCAAATACAGAGGAAAGGAGCAGAACATGAGTAGTGAGAAAATAATTGTATTATATGAACGATTAAGCCGAGAGGATGAGAACCTTGGGGAGTCGTACAGTATATCAAATCAAAAGAAGCTGCTGGAAGATTATTGCAGAGAAAAAGGGTGGACCAGGTTCAGGCACTTCACTGATGATGGTATATCCGGCACAACCTTTGACAGACCATCCTTTAAGGCTATGATACAGCTTGTGGAAGATGGAGAAGTGGAAACCATTATTCTAAAGGATATGAGCCGGTTAGGGCGGGATTATCTTGTGGTAGGTCAGCTCCGGGAGTTCTTTCGCAAAAAGGGAGTTCGTCTGATTGCAATTAACGATAATCATGACAGTTACAATGGAGATGACGATTTCCTTGTATTCAGGGATGTTATGAATGAAATGTATGCCAAGGATATCAGCAAAAAGATAAAATCCACATTCAAATCCAAGGGAAAATCCGGAAAGCATGTGGCAAGTGTTACACCATACGGATACCTGAAAGATGAAAATGACGGAAACCATTGGATTGTGGATGAAGAAGCTGCCGAAATTGTGAGGCTGATATTCAAATGGACTATTGATGGGCTGGGTCCTTATCAGATAGCAAAACTTCTGCAGGAGAAAAAAGTGGAAATACCGGCAGTGCATATGGCACGCTTCGGGCAGGGGAATAACAGAAACAAGAAAGTGAAAGACCCTTATGGATGGGGTTCTTCTACAGTAGTCGGGATATTGAAGAAAAGGGAATACTTAGGTCACACGGTCAATTTTAAAACACAGAAGCATTTTAAGGATAAAAAGAGCCATTATGTATCAGAGGACAACTGGGTAATATTTGAGAATACGCAGGAGCCGATTATTGACCAGCAGACCTTTGATACAGTGCAGAAATTACGGGAAAATGTAAGGAGATACCCGGACGGATGGGGAGAGCATCATGTTCTTACCGGTCTTATGTATTGTGCTGACTGTGGTGCAAAAATGTATGTGCACCGGACAAGCAATGGAAAGAGGATTGCCCAGTATACCTGTTCTGCTTATACCAAGGTACCTTGCGGAACATTGTGCAAGACACAGCACAGGATTAACGAGTCAGTGGTGCTGGAACTGATAGGAGACACACTCAGGGCAATCTTTGAATATGCAAAGTATGACCGGAGCGAGTTCATAGACACCATAACAATGGCACAGTCAACACAGGAGGATGCAGAGGTAAAAAAGGTCAGGGCAAGAATCGCAGTGGCTGGAAATCGCTGTGAGGAGCTGGAGAAGCTAATCTGCCGTATTTATGAGGACAATATTCTCGGCAAACTACCGGACAGCAGATATGAGGTTCTTGATAAGCAGTATGCCAGGGAAAAAGCGGAGCTGGATGCAGAGATTAAGGAGCTGGAAGCGAAGCTCACAGAATATGAGAAAAGCAGAAATTCTGCCGGCAAGTTTATTGCACTGATTGATAAATATGAGAAGTTCGAGGAACTGACACCGGCAATGGTAAATGAATTTGTTGATAAGGTGCTGGTGCATGAAAGAGACAGAAAGGGGAGCATCCAAACCACGCAGGAGATTGAAATCTATTTCAATTTTGTTGGTCGGTATGTTCCACCGGCAATGATGACAGAACCTACTGCTGAAGAGCAGGCTGAGATTGACCGGATTAACAGAATCAAGGACAGGAGACATCAGCAGTATTTACGAAGAAAAGAAAGTGGATGGCAGAGGAAATATGAAGAGCGTGTAAAAAATGAAAAGCGTGCAAAAATGCAGGCAATGAAAGAAGAAATCCGCAGGCAGGACAGGGAGAACGGAGTCTATGCAACGGCAGGCAGTCTTGCATTGGAACCGACGATTGGAATGCCTGAATAGGATTTCGCAGAAAGCACTTGAGAGAAGTCTTGGGTGCTTTTTTCATGCTCAAATTTCCGCAGGAAATGCAGGGCAACCGGAGAAGTTGAACTGTGTTATCCGTCCTGTGGGATGACAGATTTCAACTCCTTCGGAGCAGAGTACAGAGGTGCAACCTTTGTCGGAGTTGAGAGGCAGAGCCTTCATCAGGTCAAGGGCAGAAGCCCTGCCCAGTTTATTGTCGTAGCGACAATAAGTACTGGGTATTACTTGCCGCAAACGCAAGGGTTTATCGGCTCCGCCATCAAAAAAACAAAACAGTGGAGAGGAGAGAAAAGACAATGAAAGCTTCAAGGCATAATGGCAGAAGTGGAAAGCATGGAGTCTATGATGTAAAGCATAATGACAGGGATTTTGATGTGGAGCACAGTGAACATATTGATTCGGAAAGAACAAAGCAGAATGTTTACTGGGACTGCTATCAGGGTTACAGTTTTGCGGGCAGTTCCCAAGAGAGGCAGTTTAATTTTACAGAAATTGAGCGTGCCTATTACTATGAGCATTATTCAGATTTTGTGGATGCACAGAATGAGAGGAATGAGCAGGCAAGGCATCCGGAGAGAAACAGAACGATTGATGATGTACTGAAAAACAATAAGACCTGCCCGGAAGAAAGCGTGATACAGCTTGGCAATATAGACCATGCGGTTACACCGGATGTGCTAGCTAAGGTATCAGCAGAGTTCTTTGACGAGTTCAATAAAAGATATGGCTCCCACATTCATATATTGGACTGGGCACTGCACCTGGATGAGGCAACCCCGCATATTCATGAGAGGCATGTATTTGACGCAAAAAACAAATATGGAGAATTATGTCCCCAGCAGGATAAGGCACTGGAAGAGCTTGGCTTTGAACTGCCTGACCCAGCAAAAAAGAAAGGGAAATACAATAACCGGAAAATGAACTTTGATGCAGAATGCAGAAAATTGTTTTTGGAGATAGCACAGAGAAACGGAGTGCAGGTGGAGTGTGAGCCGGTTTATGGTGGTGCAGGCTATCTTGAAAAGCAGGACTTTATAATTGAAAATCAGAAAAAGCGAATTGCAGAGAAGCAGGCAGTTCTGGATGAGATTACCATGAGAGTTTTGGATATGGAGAATTTTGTGGAACAGGTAGCTGAGGATGCCTATGAAAAAGCGTGTGAGGCAGTATCTGATACAATGGCAGAGCAGACCAGGGCGGAAGATATTGAGGAGCTTCGCAGATATAAAAAGTGGCTGACCTCGGATGAGAGAAAGACACCAAAGGACAAGCGGGATTTTGTCGGAAGGTGTCTTGATAATTTGGAAAACAGGCTCAGGGGCATGGCACAGAAAGTAGCCGGGAAAGTAATGGAAACATTGCAAAATCCACGCATAAAGGAGCAAAAGAAGTCTGAGGTAAAGGAACATGCAAGGAAGTCAGTCCGTGCCCTTCTTGAGGCAAACAGGAAGCTTGTAGAGGAGCAGAGAGCAAAGGTGGCAGAAACACCAGCACACAAAAAAGCAAGGGGAGAGGAATTGGGATAAGCATGAATGTATTTGCAGTAGTGAAAGAAAATGTCACTGCAAGGCAGGTGGCTATGCAGTATGGCATCAAAATCAACCGGAGTGGGCTGGCTTGTTGTCCGTTTCATAAAGACAAGACTCCCAGCATGAAGATTGATAAGAGATACTATTGTTTCGGCTGTGGAGATACCGGAGATGCGATAGATTTTGTGGCAAAATATTTCGGGCTTGCACCAAAGGAAGCTGCAATGAAGATTGCATCTGACTTTGGACTGAATTATGACGCAACCAACCGGGCACCACCGAAAAAGATGGCACCAAAGAAAACACCGGAGCAGATACTGGATGAAGAGCAGAAGCAGTGTTTTTGTGTTCTGTCAGACTATTATCATCTGTTAAGGAAATGGAAAACAGAATATGCACCGAAGAGCATGGATGAGGAATGGCATCCCTGCTTTGTAGAAGCTCTGCAGAATATCAGTAAAGTGGAATATCAGCTTGATACTCTCCTTGAAAAGGATATCCCTGACAGAGCTTCTGTTGTTTCTGACATTGGAAAGGGGGTGAAGTCGATTGCAGGAAGAATTGAAGAGTATCGGAGAAGTCAGGGCGATGCTGGAGAGCACAGAAAAGGGAGAAGTCAGGAAAACAGTCGGTAACTATCGTCTGATTTTGATGAATGACCCTAATCTGCAGGGTGCATTCCGTCTGAACATGTTTACGGATAAAATCGACATTACAAGGGATTTGGGATGGTATCGTGAAAGCGACAGCCTGACGGATGTTGATTTGAAATTCCTTGTTGTCTACCTTGAAAAGCATTATGGATTATCCAACGAAAAGCGGATTGAGGATGTGATAAAGGTCGTGGCAAATGAAAACAGATACCATCCGGTTCTTGACCGCATCAATTCCATAACATGGGATGGCTGGGAGAGGATACGCTATGCACTGCATCACTTCTTAGGGGCAGAGGTCAGTGAGTACACCTATGAGGTAATGAAGCTTTTTATGATAGGGACGATAGCAAGAATTTCATGCCCGGGCATCAAGTTTGAAGTAATGCTCTGCCTGGTAGGTGGTCAGGGAGCCGGTAAATCCACTTTTCTGCGTTTCCTTGCCATGGAAGATGACTGGTTTACGGATGACTTGAAGAAAATGGATGATGATAATGTATACCGAAAAATACAGGGGCATCTGATTATAGAGTTCCCTGAAATGGTGGCAATTCTCAATGCCAAGAATGTGGAAGATACCAAGTCCTTTATGAGCAGACAGAAAGACACTTACAAGACCCCATACGACAGGCATCCCAAAGACCACAAGAGGCAGTGCGTGTTTGCCGGTTCATCAAATTCGCTGGATTTCCTGCCTATGGACAGGTCGGGAAACCGAAGATTTCTGCCTATTCTTTGCAATATGGAAGAGGCGGAAACTCATATACTCGATGATGAAAAGACATCAAGGGAATATATCGACCAGATGTGGGCAGAGGCTATGGAAATCTACAGGAGTGGCAAATGCCAGCTGAGGCTTCCGAAAGAGATGGAAAAAGAGCTTTGTGAGTATCAGAAGCAGTTTATGCAGGAAGATACCAAGAAAGAGCTGATTCTTGACTATTTGGAGCATTACGAGGGAAGCATGGTATGTTCAAGGCAGTTATATTCTGAGGCATTGGGAAATGACGGAAATCCGGCACAATGGGAAATTCGTGAGATTAATGACATTATGAATAACTGCAGTAATTGGATTGCCTTTAGTAATCCAAGACATTTTCCTGAACCATACCGCAGGCAGAAAGGATGGGAGAAGCCTGACAACAGAGGTCAGGATTTTCAACCGATAACCAAGGAGCAGATGGAGCAGTTATCATTGCCACCGGAGTGGATGGAGAGATAAATGCCTGATAGGTTGTCGGCTGGTTGTCTATCCCGTTGCCAACCCCGTTGTCGGTTCTATGTTCTATAAAACCTTATATTTACTATGTTTTTAAGGGATATATATAGTTCTGACAACGAAAGCAACGGAATATTTGAGAAAAAGTAAATTTAGGAAAAGTAACTATAAATAAAAGGAATTGAGAGTTTTTAGAGGTCGGTTGTCAGCTTCCGGTTGTCAGCTGAAAGAGGCTCTTCCTTACCAGGCAGACATAAAGGAGAACACAAATGGAGAATAGAAAATCACACACACCGGTAGCACTCAGAAAGCAGATAGGTGGCACAATGTATGTTGTGAGAGTGCATTTCAATGAGGATGCCGAAGAAAGCATGAAGGACAAGATAAAGAGGCTGATTGAGAATGATGTTAGGGCAAATCAGCATACGGCATAGGTAGAAAAGCATATGGAAAACTTGCATATATTGTGGTATAATTAGTATGTTCAATAAGAGCGAAAAATAAGAATATTCTTAACAGATGAATTTATGGAAGGGTGAATTTATCATGAGGAAGAATGTAAAAATCATTGTTGGTGTCGTTGTGCTTATTCTTGTACTCGTTGTTGGTTCTTTTGTAGGACTCATAATTAACCGTACCAACGACCATAAATTTGGGAGATATGTATCAACGGAAGGTCCTTGGGGAATGACTGCCACCTGGGTATCGGAGGACAGTGCCAGTTATCTTGTCTGCAAGAAGGAAAACGATGAACCGTTTGCCAATGTTACAGCCTATTTTCAGGGTGTGGACGGTTGGCAGGCCTATGAGTTGAATAGCATCGATAGAATTGTTTATCTGGACATTGTAAAAGATGGCGTTGTTGTTGACGGCACCAGCGGCTATATGAAATTTGATGGAACTACATTTACTATTACAGATCTGGACAAAGATACCTTTGGTGCAGATGAATTTCATTATGTCATTACCGATAAGGAGTTCAGTCCCGATTAAAGTGTCAAACCTATTCCAGTTTGGGCATGAGGTTGCCGAAAATCAAAAGTGAATAAAAATGACTTTATAGCCATTGTGGAGAAATCTACAGTGGCTTTTTTCATGCAATGAAATGTATGGGTACTAAAAAGTCTTTGACATTTTGTTTCAGGTAAGACAGCCAAGAGTATTCTGGTTTCCTGTGGTGCGAGACTTGCGCCATTTGACATCAAGGAAGTCAGGGAGATAACAGCATATGATGAACTCGACTTAGGGGACATCGGTAGAAGAAAGACAGCACTGTTTGTCATTATTTCGGATACAGATGATTCCCTTAATTTTTTGGTATCAATCATGTACACACAGCTTTTCAATCTGCTCTGCACGATTGCAGACGATGAATACCATGGAAAGCTCCCGGTACATGTGCGGTGTATCCTGGACGAGTTCGCAAACATCGGACAGATTCCGAAGTTTGACAAGCTGATTGCCACCATACGAAGCAGAGAGATATCGGCATCCATTATCCTACAGTCTAAGGCACAGTTAAAGTCAATTTATAAGGATAACGCGGAGACAATCGAGGGTAACTGCGACACATTTCTGTTTTTAGGTGGCAAGGAAAAGTCAACATTAAAAGATCTGTCGGAAGTGCTGGGTAAGGAAACGATTGACACGTACAACACCTCTGATACCAGAGGAACATCTCAGTCCTATGGTCTGAACTATCAGAAACTTGGGCGGGAACTTATGAGCCAAGACCGCCTGGCTCTTATGGATGGCGGCAAATGTATATTGCAGGTGCGTGGAGTAAGACCGTTCTTTTCAGATAAGGTCGATATAACCGCAAACGAGATGTACAAAGAGCTTTCGGATTTTGACAAGAAAAATCAATTTGACATTGAGAAATATGTTTCCGAATATGGAAAACCAAAGTTTTCTAAGATCATATGATGAGATTCCTCCGAGAGTTGAATACTCACTTACAGATAAGGGCAGATCCGTTGTACCGATACTTAAGAGTATTTGTCAGTGGTCAGGAACCTTTTACAAGGAAGACAACGAAAACGAGATGACACAGTGCCAGAAATGTGACCATAGGGGGTAGACATAATGATAAAATATACAGAAGAGAAAACATTTACACAGGATCAGGTACAGGAGCTTTTTAAGTCGGTTGGGTGGATCTCGGCAGAATACCCACAGAGACTTCACAAAGCACTTATGAACTCACAGACTGTTCTTACCGCATGGGATGGTGGGTGAGCGCCTTGTCGGACTTGCAAGAGTGTTGGATGATTCAGAGCTGGTGGCATTTGTACACTATGTTCTTGTGCATCCTGAATATCAGGGGCAGAAAATAGCCGGAAATATGGTAGAATATATTAGAGATAAATATAAGAATTATCTGTACATAGAGGGAATGCAGGAGGACAGCAAGAATGTCGCTTTCTATGAGAGACACGGTTTCCACGTTATGGAAGGTGGCACACCGATACAGATATGCAATTTTTCGGATAAGAGGTAAAAGGGATGCACGATTATTTGACAGAGACAAAGATGCTCGACTATTCAAATGAGAATATCAAGCAGCTCATCAGAGAGAGAAAGTGGAGTGACATGGCAGAGTTTGAACGCCTGAAGGCCATTTATACATTTGTCAGGGATGAGATATTGTTTGGATATAATGTGGATGACAGTGTCCCGGCGTCCAGGGTGCTGCGGGATGGCTATGGACAGTGCAACACCAAGGGAACATTGTTCATGGCGCTGCTTAGAGCCTGCGATATCCCGTGCAGAGTGCATGGATTTACCATTGATAAAAAGCTACAGAAGGGCGCTATGACAGGAATCGTATACAGAAATGCACCACAGAATGTATTCCATAGCTGGGTAGAAGTGTATTTTGAAAACAGGTGGTATGAGCTTGAGGCGTTTATTCTGGATATGGGATATCTAAAAAAGCTGCAGGCGAAATACAGTGAGTGTACGGGTGCATTTTGCGGATTTGGAGTGGCAGTTAAGGACTTTAAGAATCCTGTTATAGATTTTGACAGGAATAATACATATATCCAGAGCGAAGGTATCAATCAGGATTTCGGAGTGTATGATTCGCCGGATGAACTGTTAAAAGAACACCATCAGGAGATGTCAAGGGTGAAGGCGTTCCTGTACAGAAACTGGGGAAGGCATATGATGAACAGGAATGTCAGGAAGATCAGGGGTAAGTAGAATAGAATATGGGAGGTACACACATGGCAAAGAGAAAAACACTGCCAAAGGATTTTGAGCAGCTTGTGCAGACGGCAAGTGATGAGGACATCAAGAAGGTATTGGGCAAATGCGACATCAATGCATATGGCGGATACAACAAGGGAAATGCACTGGAATTTCCACTTTCAGAGGAGATGATGCGGTGGCTGATAGAGCAGGGGATCGACATCAACTATGTTGACCAGTATGGCTACACACCGCTGCTTTATCATGCTGGAAGAATGTCATCAGAGAAACAGGCAATAGCGCTGGTGACACTGAATCTGAATCCTATGGCAGTGGGAGAACTTGATTATAAAAGATAGATCAATTACTGTGACTTCCGTCCATAGCGGAAGTCACAGTAAGCTCCATTTTCGGCAAGGGTCTGTGTCCTTGTGAGCTTCATGCCCATCATGTCAGCGAGCACGTAGTCCATACGGCACAGATACTTTGCCAGTTCAAAGCATCCCTCGTCACGGCAGAGATTACAGATCCCGCAGTTGTGATAATCATAGCCGAGTACGAAGTCATCGTTTGGCCCGCCCTCGATGATGTCAAGAACCCAGTCATTCTTATAGCGTCTCAGATGAGATTCCTCAGACCATTTCTTCCTTCCCGGAAGCTTTTTTTCATCGAGATAGCTGTCTGCATTTCCAATAACCATATGAAAAAGTTTATTGTTGTACAGCCCGTCTTTGTACAGGCTGAAACATTCCTCCGGTGAAAGAGAAGTCTTTCTGTTTAGTGCGATGAAATATGCGCCCATGCAGTATGAGCTCATGAGGTGCGACTTTCCTATGTCATCGGCACGCTCAAGGACTGCTTTGTATTCGTTCTTTATAGCCTTACTGTTAAGGCTTAGATGCTGTGCTTTTGCCTGTTTCATGCATGAATTGTGATAGAAATAGCCAAATAATTTCTGCGTAAATCCATATTCCATAGTTACATATCCTTTCTATTCTATTTGACACCAGTCAAATTATCAATACAGGTCAATTATTGGCCTGTCGATTTATTTAAAGCGTATCTCGATTATCTGACACATGCAGGATTTGTCCAGGTGCTTAAAAACAGTGTTGAGTACAAATCCATATCGTTTGTCAAGAGGTCTGTACCCTGTGAGATATCCTTTCCTGATGACAGAACTGAATGAAGAACTCCAGCTCTTAAGTTCCGAGAGTTCATCGACACTGAAATAAACACCGATGTTGTCATCACAGTCCTTGAGCCATGTCTTCAGCATGTTCTTAAGACCCTTTTTCTTCGTCGCGTCAAATACCAGCTTGCCTCCAGGAAAATGTTCAGCCATGGCGGCAAACAAAGTCTTAACCTGCTCAGTTTTGAAATAGTAGAATACCCCCGATGCGAAGAATACGATCCCGTCCTCAGGGCGGAAATCTATCTTGTCAAACCATGAGAGATCGTTGAGGTCACAGGCGATATTTGTCTCGCGTTCACGCTCACCTAAAAGTTCATTGCGGACAGCTATGGCGTCAGGAAAATCCAGATTGTACGCACGTGCCTGTCCGTTATCCACCTGGCTGAATGTTGTGTCGAGACCACAGCCGAGGTTCACAACACAGGCTCTTGGATGATTCTTGAGATACGATCGGCAGACGGATGCCAGATCATATTGTCTGGTGGCAGCCATGATAGCACCGATTTTCTCCATGATACCTTTCCTGTTATAGTCTATCTCGACCTCGTTGTATATTCTCTGGCAGTCAAGATCATTAAAGTTTCCCGGATACATCTCCATGGCACGCTTTCTTCCGTACAGTGGAAGAAGAAGAGTTTCCTGGACAGAGCCTTTTTCGATTTTCTTTTTTTCCATTTTCTTTCCTCCTATAAGATGTGTCGTCATTTTTGCTTATGAGAACGTGACAGCCCGATGAAGTGCGATAGTGTTATTTGTCCTGATTATCAGGCGTTTTGCCAATTTGCAGTTCTGCTTCTATTCCGTGCAGCAGAACATTCATAGCTTCCATAAAAGCAATTTTCATCTCTGGCGTGATTCCACTTTGACATGTGTCATCTGCGATTATTTCACAGACCATTGAGAATTCGGCCAGAGAGAGCATATACACGGTCCTTTCAGATAATTTTCTTGTTGCGATTCCGCGTTTGTACAATTCATCATAATACTTAATCGCAAAACCGGCGCTTCTTTCTATATAGATACTGCGGAATTTCTCCAGACATTTGCCTGAGTCATTTTTCAGCAGCATATGAAAGAGCTGCATGTCGCCCTCAAGCATATCGAAGATCTGCACCGATACTCTGGAATACAACACATTGAGCAGCTCGTCATCTGACATGGCAGTGAAGTCTATTCCGATCATGGATTCAGTGACTTCCATGAGCTTTCTGCCGCTTTCCTCAAATATCTCGTCAAACATTTCCTCTTTGCCTGAGAAATGCTTGTATATTGCGCCTGCGGTTATACCGACCCTTGCGGCGATCTTACGCATGGACGCCTCCTGATATCCAACCTCAAGAAAGACTTCCATGGCACTTTTCAGTATTGCCGCCCTTGTTTCCTTTGTACTTCCCCGAATGATAGCCACCTCCATTTACTATTTGGTAAACAATGTTTACTTTATATCACATGGGATTTGCAAAATCAAGCGACCAGAAGATTAAATGAGTTAATTGAAAATTTCTATCATTAAGCGACCAATGTAACAATATGCCTTTTAGGCATAACAGATAATTCGATATAGGTATTAGACATATAGATATATCAGGACTAAAATAAGCATGTATTGAAAAGTATTTGCTTATTTTTATGCTCATACATTCATAGGATGTGTGGGCGGATATTGGAATGTGTCAGGTTTTTGACGAAGACTTGACATGCAGCATCATTCCACGTCAAAGGTGATTAGAATGGGATGACGTTTAGTTGAAGGAGGTTTACATAATGTCAAAAAAGCTTATAGCATATTTCAGCGCAAGTGGAACCACGAAAAAGGTTGCAGAGATGATATCGGAGGCAGCAGGCGCAGATTTGTACGAGATCAAACCAAAGGAGCTGTACACCAAGGCTGACCTCGACTGGATGAACAAGAAATCCAGGAGCAGCGTCGAGATGAGCGACAAGAAGCTTAGACCGGAGCTTGATGATTCAAATGCACACATTGAGAATTATGATGAGATAGTACTTGGATTCCCTATCTGGTGGTATGTGGCTCCAACAATCATCAATACATTCCTTGAGAAATACGACTTCACAGGCAAGAAGATCACACTGTTTGCAACATCGGGCGGAAGTGGATTGGGCAACACGATCAAGGAACTCCAGCCGTCAGCACCGGGAGCTGAGTTTGTAGAAGGTGGACTACTGAACAGGGCAAACAGACAGGAAATCGAAAAGTGGGTTGACAAAACCCTCGCGTAAAGAATAGATGTGTGACAAATTCACGAGAGATGATAATAACCTTCATGCATCCGACGAATATATGAAACAGAGTTACATTTGGAGGAGAAAAATATGGCAAAGATAGTACAGACAGCGGGAAGAAATGCACTCGGAGAGTTCGCTCCTGAGTTTGCACATTTTAATGATGATGTTCTCTTTGGAGAGAACTGGAACAACAATGACATCGATGTAAAGACCAGAAGTATCATAACTGTTGTGGCACTCATGGCACAGGGAATCACTGACTCATCGCTGAAGTTCCATCTTCAGAATGCGAAGGATCACGGTGTATCACAGAAGGAGATCGCAGCGGTCATCACACATGTTGGCTTCTACGCCGGCTGGCCAAAGGCGTGGGCAGTATTCAATCTTGCAAAGGAAGTGTGGGAAGTGAATGAGGGCGATCTTCCATACGAGGACGAGGCCATGAGAGCACATGCAAAGAGCATGGTATTTTCTATCGGACAGCCAAATGATGCATTTGCCCAGTATTTCATAGGACACAGCTATCTCTTTCCGGTATCGACAAGTCAGGTTGGAGTGTTCAACGTGACATTTGAGCCGGGCTGCCGTAACAACTGGCATATCCATCACGCAAAGAGCGGCGGCGGCCAGATACTTGTGTGTGTCGGCGGACGCGGATATTATCAGGAGGAGGGCAAGCCTGCAATTGAGATGAAACCAGGTGACTGTATCAACATTCCTGCTGAGGTAAAACACTGGCACGGCGCAGCTCCTGATAGTTGGTTCAGCCATCTTGCAATCGAGGTTCCAGGTGAGGAGACATCAAATGAGTGGTGTGAGCCTGTGACGGATGAGGAGTACGGAAAGCTGCAGTAGAGCTGTAGTAAATAACGCAAGTGACAATATCATATGAATATATATAGGCCATCCTGGTATAAATATGATTCGCGGTTGAATGCGAATGGATATTTATATCCGGGTGGCTTTTTGTTTCGACAAGAGCCTTGACGGATATATGATAACCACTGTACCTTAAGGGCGGCGGTGTGGTAAGATAGAAAATATTGGAGTGCTAGAAAATACTGTGGAATAATACCGTATATTAAATACTGAGAATTTACAGTGTGAGTGATATAATGAAGCAAGAAAGTTGATGTAAGGATGTTGATGTAATGAAGGCAGCTGGACAAAAGAAGTATCGAATGTAGAAGTATGATGGAATAATGTAGTATCGAAGGTGAGATGGATGGACAACGGAAAAAAGACATACAATTTCTGGGGCTGGAAGAATGCAGATGCACCGGCCATCAAAGATGAATATCCGGGGATAAATACCCCAACAGATCTATACGATGCACTGAGTCATATCTGGTGTGCGGATACCTGTGCGCCGAGGATGAGGGACAGATGGACAAATGAGAATATGACGCTGGGGCAGTGTTCCATCACTGCTTTTCTGGCACAGGATATATTTGGTGGAAAGGTGTACGGTATAAAGAGACCAGGCGGAAACTATCATTGTTACAATGTGATAGGCGACTGCGCTTTTGATCTCACAAGCGAGCAGTTCGGCGATGAAGTCTTGAATTACGAGGATAATCCGGAACAGCAGAGAGAGGTACATTTTGCTAAGGAAGAGAAAAGACAGAGGTATGAGTATCTGAAGGCTGCGCTCGGGGAATATACAAAATGATGTAGATAACAAATATGACATTCTGAAAAAGAGTATCAGATAATTAAGCTCGTTGTGATAGTAACGTGTTATCGTACTCGCACATTATGATATATAGTATATAGTATATAGAGTGCGATATAAATCCATAGACCGGAGAATACATACAGAATGTATAGAAACAACAGGATGGAGAAAATGGCGGAAATAGAGAAGGTAATATTTATGAATATGTGCATGGTATATGATCACGCTGGGCGTGTACTGGCACTCGATAAAGTAGGGAAAAGCTATTCCGGAACGACATTCCCTGGTGGACATGTGGAACCCGGAGAGACATTCACAGAATCGGTGATACGAGAGATATATGAGGAGACCGGGCTGACCATAAGCAATCCAAAGCTCACCGGAATATATCACTGGATGACCGGAGCTGTGAGAAATGTCGGATTTCTGTACAAGACGGATGAGTATCAGGGGGAACTTATATCTTCAGAAGAGGGCAAAGTGTACTGGATATCGGGAGAAGAGTTCCTGCGAAAACCGCTTGCACCAGGAATGGAACAGGTGTGGCAGATGATGCACGATGACAGTGCGTCGGAATGTCTGCAGACACTTACGAAAAATGGCATAGTTTCAAAGATACAATAACAATAAAAGTTTAATGGGATTTATGGGGGAAAGAAAATGTCAATATTTTCAGATATATCAAATATAACAAGCAAAAAACGTAAACTAGAAGTGCCAAAGCCAAAAACAAACTTATTTGTGAGGGGTATAGTGTTGTTTGCATTTGGACTCCTTGGTGCCTCAGTCTACACAATTGAAGATATAGACAAGACACCGGCTCTTGTTTTTCTGTGTATTGGAGCGGCTTTGATCATAGCCGCTATAATTTCTTTGATCTGTTATGGAAAACAGGTGACAGCATTTAAGAAATATACTCCAACATGGGAGAAACACAGAAGTATATTTGATGATTTTGCCATAGAATTAAATCATTGGTATGATTCTGACATGCGTCCACGCAGCTGTGATGGAGACACATCATATATTCTTCGCCTTCAGAAGGATAGAATGGCACGGAAGGGCATTCGTATGATACAGCATACATCACCTGTGAAGAGAGAAACGATGGGAACTACAAGAGTGCCTCGAAAGACATCCTGGTACACAGTTGATCTCATGTATGAGGGGGTTGACAGGCATCTGCAATTCCAGAATTCAACCGGCATAATATATGAGCGTGTAACCGAAGATACGATGTACGAGACAGTTGTCCATACTCCAAATGAGCAGGAACTTACACGTATGTCCATGACTTGTCCAAACTGCGGTGCAGTCAGCCCTGTGGCAGCTCTCACGGAAGGCTGCCCTTATTGTCGTACGGTTTTTCGTATCAGTGATCTGTTTCCCCGTGTAACAAATATATTTTTTATACGAGAGAATGCTTCTACAAAGAATCAGAAGAAGATGGGAAAGACCACAGGGATAACAATGCTGGTTTTCTTCCTTGCATGTTTTATACCTTCTTTTCTCGACCGGGAAACGCCAATACCGCAGGCTTTGTTTATGTCATTTTTTGTAGCACTTATTATGGGCGGAATATTTGGATATATAATTTCTATTATTATATTTATGACAAAACAGTTCAACAGGGATGGACGAAAGAGGATACCGTTCTGGTCCTATGTGACAACAAAAGGAAAGGTCAAAAGTGCATTTGCACCATATGATCCGTATTTTTCATTTGAGAAGTTTGAGGGACAGATCATATCTCTTATCCGTATGGCGATTATGTCAGACCACCCGGAGAATCTGGCATCATATTGTGGTGGAACATTAAATCCATATTTTCGGGATATTATAGAAATGACATATATGCAGGCTATGACAGTGCAGGATATACATATGGAGGGAAGTCATCTGTGCATGACACTCAGAACATGGTGGATAAATTATAGTGAGAAGAATGGACGCGTCAACAGGTGCGGAGACTGTATAGACGTTACACTTCGGAGAAATGTTGCTTACATGGAACCTCCTGGATTCTCCATTACATCTGTGTATTGCAGGAATTGTGGAGCAAGCTTTGATTCTGTCCGTCAGAGAAACTGCCCATATTGCGGAACCGTATATCACATGGAGAATGAAGGCTTTATAATTGAAAGACTTGAGCTGGTATAGGCAAAGAGTATAGATACAATATAAGCTGAGTATAAAGGAAACGGAGAAACTAACAGGTATAGTATCTTAAAATCTGATTATAACGAGGAATATAAAAGAAAGAAATAAAAAGAAAATAAGAAGAGAATAAGAAAATACATAATAGGAAAAACACAAAAATAGAAAAAAGAAAAAATATGCTTGACATTGTAAAATGATGGTGGTATCTTATAAAAGCTGTCGCGTGAGACGGTGTCAGAAACATCTATAAAGCATCAGATTTTGAGATTTATTCGTTATATAATCACCCGATTATGACACGAAATCAGTACATAAGAACTGAAGAAACAGCTTGAAAAAAGATGAAAAAAGTTGTTGACATTGATAAATGAATGTGATAGTATTTAGAAGTTGTCGCTGAGAGGCGAAAACATAAAGAACCTTGAAAAATTAACAACATGACAACCCTGAAATTCCAAACAAGAATTTCA
>NZ_JAOQJT010000014.1:0-37156 GCF_025567285.1 Coprococcus aceti | reverse complement strand
GGTAACGCACTCAGCTGAGAAGTACTAATAGGTCGAGGACTTATCCTTAGAGGTTTCTAAGAGATAAGCTTTAGAAGATACCTCTTTCTGTGTGAAATTCTGAAGGTACATACCTTTGAATATGGCCTGGTGGCTCAGCTGGTTAGAGCGCCGCCCTGTCACGGCGGAGGTCGTGGGTTCGAACCCCATCCGGGTCGCTGTATTCATAACAGAATACTTTTTATGAATGGGATCTTAGCTCAGCTGGGAGAGCATCTGCCTTACAAGCAGAGGGTCATAGGTTCGAGCCCTATAGGTCCCACTTAAATGAGGACGTTTAGCTCAGTTGGTTAGAGCAATCGGCTCATAACCGATCGGTCCTGGGTTCGAGTCCCCGAACGTCCACTCTTACTAATAATAAGAAACAATGAATATGGCCTGGTGGCTCAGCTGGTTAGAGCGCCGCCCTGTCACGGCGGAGGTCGTGGGTTCGAACCCCATCCGGGTCGCTGTATTCATAACAGAATACTTTTTAACAAATGGGATCTTAGCTCAGCTGGGAGAGCATCTGCCTTACAAGCAGAGGGTCATAGGTTCGAGCCCTATAGGTCCCATTTTCTAAACCTTTTAATAAGGTGCAGAATGCCGGCGTGGCGGAACTGGCAGACGCACAGGACTTAAAATCCTGCGGGACTAATCTCCCGTACCGGTTCGATTCCGGTCGCCGGCATTAAATTAAAAGCCTGAAACCTAAGGAAAATCAAGGGTTTCAGGTTTTTTCTTTACCTTAAAATATTAAGTAAAAATGGCATAAACATAAGATATTAAGGTAAAGTCCTTTAAAAAAATAAAAATATAACAAGAGAGGTTATGAGTATTGACCATTTGACGGGATAGTGCTAAGATACGAGCCATCAGGAACCAAAAGTTTTATCTGTTTTCCTTAACACCAAAACAGATAGCTGTATGGTTCTTTTTTTGTTTATACCGCGGAAAATGAAAATGTAATACAGAAGATTTAGAACAGGACAAAGGAGTCTTTTCAAAAGTAGTTTGTGTGGAATGTTTAAACACATACTGCCGGGGAAAGACTCCTTTTTTAGTGGATATTCAAAGTCAGGAGGAATGAGCTATGAAGAGTTATGATCTGATAATCAAAAATGCGCAGATACACACAATGGATGAGGACAGAAAAGTGTATGCGAAGGGAATCATAGGAATAGAGGGAGAGAAGATAACTCTGATAAAGGAAATGAATGAGCTGACACCGGAGGAGCTTCAGGAATGTGAGGGCGCCGGACGTGTGATAGATGCCGAGGGCAAGGTGGTATTTCCGGGATTTATAGATACACATATACATATATTCCAGTCTTTCCTGAAAGGTCTTGGAGCTGATCACAGATTGATAGATTGGTTGAATCTTTCAGCACTCCCATATGGACAGTACATGACACCACATCAGCATGAGCTGGCAGCACAGCTTGCATGTATGGAGGCAATAAAGAGTGGATGTACGACCATGAGTGAGTTCTTCTACACCAATCAGGATCCTGAACTGGCTCATTCCTGTATAGAGGGAATGGTATCAACGGGTATCCGTAGTGTATTTATCAGAACATTTCAGGATACCGGAGAGGAATACGGAATGCCGAAGTGCTTTCTTGAGCCTGCTGGCAAGGCCATGAAGGAAGTGGATGCTCTGAAGAAAGCATATAAAGAAAATGACATGCTTTCGATATGGACCGGCCCGGATGTTACATGGTCGACCACGAAGGAAGGCTATCAGGAGATGCTTGAGTATTGTCTCAGCGAGAACGTGAGATATTCAATGCATATCAAGGAGACCGAGGTCGACAATGAGATGTGCGGAAGATATTACGGCAAGGATATAGTGGATATGCTTGAGGAGATAGGTTTCCTGACAGACAAATTCCTGGCAGTCCACTGCGTAAACCTCACACCTCATGACATAGAGAGATTTGCAAAATATGGAGTTTCGATAAGCCACAATCCTGCACCTAACCTTTATCTTGGTTCAGGAATACCACCTATTCCGGAAAGCCTTGCTACAGGGGTAAATGTATCTATAGGAACGGATGGTGCGGCATCCAACAATAGTACGGACATGCTGGAGAGTATGAAGCTGGCAGCTCTCATACAGAAGGGAATACACAGAGATGCAGCAGTCATCAGCGCAGATGATATCATACACATGGCGACGGCAGGGGGAGCAAAGGCAATAGGAATGGCTGATAAGCTGGGAACATTGGAGTCTGGCAAGAATGCGGACTTAATAATATTTGACCCGAACCATCTGAAGTCGGCACCTATGCATGATGCAAAGGCGACGGTCGTATATGCGTCATCCGAGGAGAATATTGACACAACGATAATAAATGGAAAGGTTGTATATCAGGGCGGAAAGTTCACATGTGGAATAGATGAGAGAAGCCTGATCGATGAGATAAACAGCGAGCTTGTGGTTCTGAAAAAGCAGCTTGCAGATAAATAAGATGGATGGGGATAAACAAAGAAGACCATCAGACCATAATAATAAATATATTTGAAATATCTGTATTGAAGCAAATATAAGATAAGGAGGCGCATTCATATGGAAGATAAGAAGATAATAGAAAATGACAGCCAGCTCATAGTTGGCGTAAATGAGAAGATAAGCTGTGGCAAGGCGGCATTTCTCGGAATGCAGCATGTATTGTCAATGGATCTGTATATCATGCCGTTGATACTTGGAGCGGCGATAGGACTGGTAGGAGGAGAGTTATCATTTTTCCTTCAGATGAGTTTCTTTGCATGTGGAATTGCAACTATATTGCAGGCGGGATTCTTCATGAAGTATCCTATCATACAGGGACCATCGTATGTACCGCTTGGAGCTATGTGTACGATAGGCGCGACCATGGGAGTCAGTGCAATGATAGGAAGTCTGATACCCGGAGCAATCATGATCGTATTACTGGGTATATTTAAGGGCTTTTCGAAATTTGTGAGAAAGGCAATACCTCCATTTATCGGTGGTATCATCATACTTATAGTTGGAATATCACTGACACCTACAGCAGCCAAGGGGATCGCAAGCTCAGATGGAAACTTAAGTGCAAATGTAGCATCAGGTCTTACTGCTGCAGGAGTGCTCATCGTATGTATGATACTTCAGTACAAGCTTAAGCATAACAGGATACTTCACATGGTATCAGTAATACTTGCACTGGTTGCCGGAACAGTGGTTGCTGCAGCGATGGGAGCTGCGGACTTTAGTTCAGTACACGATGCAGCATGGTTCAAGCTGCCTGAGTTTTTCCACTTTGGACTTCCAAAGTTTGAGATTAAGTCCTGTATACTCATGATGTTCATTTACCTTATCGTGCTCCTCGATACAACAGGAACATGGGTGACGATCAGCGCCATCACAGGTGAGGATCTCAGCGATAAGAGAATAGATCGTGCTACCATAGGTGAAGGTGTTGGATGTCTTGTTGGTTCACTGTTCGGCGGAACTCCAATGACAGGATATTCTTCAAATGCCGGAGTCCTTGCGATCACGAAGGTCGGAAGCCGTATGGCGATCATTGCGGGTGGTATGATACTCATGGTGCTCGGCGTATGTCCAAAGCTTATGACCGTCATATCATGTATACCGACACCTGTCGTAAATGGTGTATTTGCAGTTGTATGTATCCTGCTCATATCAAATGGAATTAAGATCATACAGAGTGAGCCACTTGATGAGAGATCGTCACTTATCGTGGGGATCTCAGTCGTGGCAGCTGTGGCAACTATAGTCATTCCTACAGATGTGGTGAATGCAATGCCTCAGTTCCTGAACTACTTCATGTCATCAGGAACTGCAGTTGGTGCAACCATAGCGGTGGTGCTCCAGCTCTGTCTTCCCAGAAAGAAAAAGGCTGTAAAGGTCGCGCTTGAGGGATGAATTTGTAATTTCTATATAAAGCGAAAACTATAAAATTAAAAGGCACATAGAGTAAACAGTGCGGCATATACTCTATGTGTCTTTTGTATTTGCGCAGAGCAACGAGCCAAAGTCCGTGATCGCAAGAGACGATGTTCATTTTAAACTAGCGGTTCATTGATTGGACAGTTTCGATTTGATATATTGATTATTGCGAAACACAAAGAGGCTATGGTGGTGGTTCCTTCTTAATTGGGATGATAAATGTAAAAGCTTACCGCCACCGGTTTCCTCATTAATAAGGAGAAAAGCTATGAACGAGATATTGCTCAGGCGTAAAAACAAAGTGATACTTGGCATTGGTACTGCAAAGGTGGCAAATGACCGTTGCATAACGACCATTATGAAGAACATCGAAGAACTTGGATATACATTTTCCAGGGAGGTGTTTGACGATCTCAGAACATACAGCGTCAATGAACTGACAGAATTTTATCTTGAACTCAAAGCTACGCTTATGAAGCTGAAAGGTGCAAATGTTGTGTATATGCCTATGTATGCCGATTTCCCTAAGGGCGTTATGGATGCACATTTTTCTGAGTTGTATATAAATGCGATGGTGCATTACTGGTCGGATGGTATCCTGTATCCAAAGAATCACAGAAAGCGTGTAAATGACAGACTGCCACTTTTTGACGAGACGAAGGTCAAAGTTCTGCAGCTTGGAAGTGAGGCTGATGTGAGACAGATATTTGACAATATCTGTACGTCGAGAACATCCATATCAAGAACTGACAGGGAGGATATAGCATATTTATTCGAGACTGAGAATATGAAGCTGCCTGATGATATACCACACAAGGAGAATGCTGCGTACATCTCCGCGCTCTATCTGCAGAAGAAGCCTCTGGCAAATGTCAGTGAGCTCAGGAAGTATGTAAAGACTGCAACTGATGTGCTGAGACTTGTGACTGCCATGAGTGATGGCGATGTGAGTCTTGCGGAGAATACTAGATACAGAAGCTTTTCGCGCAGACAGAGAAGGATGATCATGGAGCTTCTGTCTGGCTGTCCGAATATAGAGGAGGACATGCTGAGATATAAGGAGAGATGGATCAGGATTGGAGAGAGGATCCATCCTTCTGAGTTTGACTGCAGCAGATATACTCTGGCATATGACAGGGCGATAAATGCATTTGACAAGCTGAGAAATAACAGAAAAATAGAGACATTTGCAGGAAAGATTGAGTTTGATCTTGCCTATGGTGAGTATGAAAGTGCGCTTGCCGAGCTGGTGAAGAGACCGGGTGAACTGGCAAGGAGACTGGATCAGCTGCTCAGAGAGACATATAAAGAGCCTGTTATAAGAAGCTTTGCGTCTGTGGCGGAGAAGGTGTCAACACCAGTACTGCTTCAGGTGAGAGAGCACTTTCTGCACAGATCTGAGCATGCAGATGTAAGAGTGTTCTTCCCAAAGGGCAGCCTTGCAAAGTGCCACAGCGAGCGAAACGATCTGCCAGATATAGATGAGAGGTACTGTCAGGAAGTTGTTCGGATCTGCGAAAATGCCCTTGTGAAGATCTATGGACAGAGGGAGCCTATGGGCAAGGTGTATCTGTCTGATGATTACAGGAATTATGTGGTTCCATTCAGCCAGAGAAGTGCCAGCAAGGCGTTTAAGACTATAGTCAGAGGCTCGAGACTCCCTATGGCTTCGCAGACAAATGCTGTGAGGGCATTTATATGGTGGACGAATATGGACAAATGTGATTTGGAGTCGTATGACGATGGAAGAGTCGACATAGACCTGTCGGCGGCTATATTTGACGAGAACTGGAATTACATGGAGCACGTGTCATATACCAATCTGAAATCTGCGAAATATAAGGCATGTCATTCGGGGGACATTGTAAATGGCGGTCTTGTGGATGGTGATGGTGTCAGTGAGTTTCTTGATGTGGACGTAGATTCCGTTGTGAGATATGGTGCAAGATATGTGGTGTACCAGGTGTACAGTTATACAGGCCAGACTTATGCGGACATGCCTCACGCAATGTTTGGATGGATGGAGAGAGCTGATGTGAATTCGGGCGAGATATATGAGCCAAAGATGGTGGAGCAAAAGCTGGATCTAACGGCGGGCAGCATGGTGTGCATCCCTGTAATATTTGACTGTGTTAAGCGGGAGTTTATCTGGTGTGACATGAATATGTCGCTCAGTGGAGTACACATGAATACCGGTGGCAATAATCTGGAGAGCAATCTTTCAGGAGTCACAGCGGTATGCTATTCCATGGTTAATGTGAAGAAGCCGCATCTCTATGATCTTATCGCGCTCAATGTCATGGGCAGAGGAGTGCTGGTGGACAACAGGGAGGACGCTGACATTGTGTTTGACACTGCGTTGTATCTGAATAATGACACAGTGGAGAATGAGCGTGATAAAATGGTGATAACCCCATACGACACGGAGCTGTTCATGAGTGAGTATCTGTAATTACATTTTTAGAGAACAGAATGAGCTGCGGCAAAATGGTTATTTTATCATGAGCTGCAGCTCAATTATGTACTCACTGTCATCGTTGGTCTCATAATCATCTATATGACACATTTCAACAGGGTCACTGGCAATCTCAAGCTGATGATCCTGTGCGTATGTATAGAGTTGTGGCAGCAGTTCCTTTGTCTTGGTCAGGGCGCCCTTGTATGTCATGGAGAGATATCTTCCTGCTTGAAGTACATAATTGCAATCGGCGTCCTCAAGGTATGGTGCGAAGAAGAATACGTTCTTGGTACGGTAATACTTGGACTTTGGATTGCTCCCGGGGATGTCAAGGGTATAGCAGTCGCAGGCACCTATTGTGTCAATCCTGGTGTTATGGCTCTGCATGTATTTGACCACATAATAGGAGACATAATCATCAGGAAGATTGTCGTCAGTGACCATGACGCACTTCCGATCTGGAAGCTCCTTTATCACAATAGTCTCAAATTCATCCTGTATATCCGGGCTGCAAAGGGATGTGATGGTGTCCAGCCGGTTCTGGATACTGTCCCTGGTGGCTTTGAGCTTGGCAATCTCAGCGTCAACCACGTCAAGCTCCGTTTGCAGCAGTTCTGTGGTACTTTTGACATTTCTGTCCTCGTCATATTCACGTATCTGGTCAGTAGAGAAACTGAGTCCCAGAAGTTCACGGATAAGTGCAAGACGGCGCACGTCATCTATGGTGTACATTCTGTAATTGTTCTCGTCATTTCTCACAGGGTGCAGTATCCCAACCTTCTCATAATATCTGATAGAATCCACGCCGATATCAAACAGCTTAGACAATTCCCCAATCTTGAAAGTATCCTTTTTCTTCATAATATAATCTCCAATTCCCGATCCCAGATAACAATAAAACTATTGGCAGCCAGTGGTAGTGTATAACTCAAATACTGATGTATATTATACTTATATGCCAGTATAGTAACATACCACCTAATCAAATTCTATTTTCTATAAAAATACTTAATAAAATTAAGCTGACATATGGAGAAATCTTCACATATTCCGAAATTCACAAAAACAAATCAAGTGCATTGACTCTAGCATGGTACAAGGGTTTACCATTTCACCAAGTTAATTAACCACACAAGATAAAGTAGACGAGTTATTGGATGAAGCTGATATCAGGAGCCTAATCAATAATGTTAATGCTCGGACCGTTGATGCTGTAATACCCTTACAGGGAATACGAGGCCGCCGGTCCTTAGGTGACGCCCCAAGCGGCACCTTAGTACCGCTGCAGGCTGAGTTAAGCGGGAGCGACCCGGTAAGGGTATTACAGCATCGGCGGCCCGGGCTTCACAGATTAAATCAAGGCTCCGTCACTTCATCACAAAAAGGAGGAATGGCTATGGATAGGATATTAACTCACCCGATACTGGGGGACACCCCGGAGGGCAGGCTGGTGAATTTCACATATGATGGACAGACGCTTCAGGGAATAGAGGGCGAGCCGATAGCGGCGGCGCTCAGAGTTGCGGGTGTCATGACACACAGATATACCAAGAAGAGACATGAGCCGCGAGGTGTATTCTGTGCCATAGGAAGATGCACGGACTGTGTCATGATCGTAAATGGCAAGCCAAATATAAGAACGTGCATCACTCCTCTGGAAGAGGGAATGGATGTGAGGACGCAGTACGGTGCGTCGGCAGAGAAGGATTTTTAGGAGGTGACTGCTATGATAGAGAGATACGATCTGATAGTGATAGGCGCAGGTCCGGCAGGACTTTCCGCAGCGATAGAGGCTGCGAAGAACGGAATGAAGCCGATAGTATTTGACGAGAATGCAAAGCCTGGCGGTCAGCTTTTCAAACAGATACATAAGTTCTTCGGATCAAAGGAACACAAGGCGAAGATAAGAGGATTCAACATAGGTTACGAACTTCTTGAGGAGGCAAATAAACTGGGTGTGGATGTAAGGCTTAATGCAACAGTTGTGGGTCTCTATGACGAGAAAGAAGTGACGGTCAGGATCGGTGATGGGATAAAGCATTTCAAGGGCGACAGTGTGCTTGTGGCGACAGGAGCCAGTGAGAACATGGTTACCTTCAAAGGCTGGACACTTCCGGGAGTCATCGGCGCGGGTGCCGCCCAGACTATGATGAATCTTCATCACATAAAGCCGGGTAACAGGATATTGATGCTCGGTTCAGGAAATGTAGGACTTGTCGTCAGCTATCAGCTCATGCAGGCAGGGTGTGAGGTCGTGGCTTTAGTTGATGCGGCACCGAGGATTGGAGGATACGGAGTACACGCTGCAAAGATATCGAGGTGTGGAGTTCCATTTTACTTGTCACATACGATCGTTGAGGCGAGTGGAACGGACAGGGTAACAGGAGTGACGATCGCACAGGTAGACAGCCATTTTAATTTCATAGAGGGAACCGAAAAGACATTTGACGTTGATACGATATGCGTTGCCGTTGGACTTTCACCTATGTCACAGCTTTTAAAGCAGGCGGGCGTAAAGATGAAGGATACTCCGGGCGGATACGTTCCTGAGTGTGACGAATGGGGCAGAACCTCAGTGCCGGGAATATTTGCAGCCGGGGATGTGTCCGGGATCGAGGAGGCAAGCTCAGCCATGATCGAGGGCAGAATAGCGGGATCTGTCATATCGCAGGATCTCGGATTTATAGAAAAATCAGAGATGGAAGCGCGTGCATCGGAGCTTGAGGATGCACTTGGAAGCCTCCGTGAGGGAATGTTTGCACCGAAGAACAGGGGCAAGCTGATCGAGAAGACTGAGGAAGGCATAGATGTATCGATGAATCTGCTGGAGCACGGCTTTGTGGCAGATGACGAGATAGAGAGATATCCGGGAGTGACTCACAGGAAGGGAATACATCCGGTTATAGAGTGCACCCAGAACATCCCGTGCAATCCGTGCCAGGATGCGTGTCCGAAGGGGTGCATAAGCATAGGGGCAAATATAACCTCTCTTCCGACAGTGACGGAAAATCCATGTATAGGCTGTGGCATGTGCGTTGCAAGCTGTTCAGGACAGGCCATATTCCTAGTGGACGAGGACACCGGGGATGGCTATGGAACGGTGACACTTCCATATGAGTTTCTTCCGATACCAGAGAAAGGAACAAAGGGCGTGGCACTTGGCCGTGATGGCCATGAGGTGTGCGAGGCGGAGGTCGTAAGTGTCAGAAGTGCAAAAGCATTTGACCATACCAATCTGCTGACCATGAAGGTGCCGAAGAACATGGTGATGAAGGCAAGATTTTTCAAGGAGGTGCGGTTATGATAGATATCAGAGAAAAACTTGATGCCATAGGACCTTATGTTCCGGCACCGGATGACGACATGCTGGTGTGCAGGTGTGAGGAGGTCACAAAGGGCGAGATAAGGCAGGCAGTTCATGCGGGAATGCTGACGATAGAAGAGATAAGAAGATTCCTCCGGTGTGGGATGGGATTGTGTCAGGGACAGACTTGTGGCAAGCTGGTGAAGGGCATTGTGGCAAGGGAACTTCACGTGTCACCTCTTGACATAGAGCCTGCCACGTCAAGGGCACCTATGAGACCTACAGAGATGCGGATACTTGCGAGAGATGGAGGTGAGGCTCATGAGTAAACATACAGCAGAGGTTATAATCATCGGCGGCGGTGTAAATGGATGTGCTGCGGCATACTATCTGGCAAAAGCAGGAATGAAGGATGTAATAGTGCTAGAGGGTAGTCCGAGCATAGGACATGGAGGCTCCTCACGAAACGGAGGCGGAGTCAGACAGTCGGGAAGAGATGTCAGGGAGCTGCCATATGCAATGTATGCGGTGCAGAATATGTGGCCGACACTTTCCGAGGAGCTTGGAGTTGACGTGGAATACTATCAGAAGGGCAACCTTAGACTTGGCAAGACTGATGCCCATATGGAAAAGCTCAGAAACCTTGCGGCAAATGCTAACTCTCTCGGACTTGACATGAAGATCATAGATGGCAAAGAGGTGAAGGAGATCTGCCCATACCTCTCTGACGAGATAATCGGCGCAAGCTGGTGTCCTACAGATGGACATGCAAATCCTATGCTGACGACTCTGGCGTACTACAAGAGGGCAACGGAGCTCGGGGTAAATTTCTTCACAGATGCAAAGGTGGCTGCACTTGAGAAGGTGAAAGGAAAACTCAGAAAGGTCATACTGGAATCAGGTGAGGAGTTCGAGGCGGACAAGGTCATACTGGCTGCCGGATATGAGAGCAGATTCATCGCAAGGACAGTTGGAATAGATGTGCCGATGACAAAGTATTTTGAGGAGGCGCTGGTTACGGAGGTGCAGCCGCACATGTTCGACATCATGCTTGGTGTTGCATCCGCTGACTTTTACGGACATCAGTCACAGCACGGATCATTTGTATTTGGCTCAGATTCGGGACTTGAGGAGACAACGGACATGGGACTTGATGAGCTCAGGACCTCACCGCTCACCGTATCTGCCGGTTGCAGGGCGATCATGGGATATATACCGATGCTGGCGGATGCCAAGATCGTAAGGACCTGGGGCGGATGGCTTGATCTCTGTTATGATGGTGTTCCAGTCATAAGCGAGGTCGACGAGGTTCCGGGACTTATACTGGCATGTGGATTTACCGGACATGGATTTGGAACGGCACCGGCTGTTGGACTTATGCTCTCACAGATGGTGCTCGGCGAGAAGACGGTGGTGGATATATCGTCCTTACGATATGATAGATTCAAGGCTGTCAGGTAGACAGCATATGGATCAGAGGCGTATATTATTGATGAAGCAATTCTGTTGAGCAATATAATAGGTACTTCACAGAGCAAAAGTATCAATAATAACAATAAGCTAAAGGAGAGATATAACATGGAGAATTTTTTTTATAATATTCCGACAAAGGTATCATTTGGCAAGGGCGCCATTGATGATCTGTCAGGGTACATCAGCGAATACGGAGACAGTGTTCTGCTGGTGTACGGAGGCGGAAGTATAAAGAGAACAGGGCTGTACGACAGGATAATCAAGTTACTTGACTGTAGTCACATTTCCCATATTGAGCTTTCGGGTGTAGAACCCAACCCGAGACTCACAACGGTGAAGAAGGGTGTGCAGATGTGTCTGGAGCATGATGTGAAGGTGATACTTCCTGTGGGAGGCGGCAGTACAATAGACTGTTCCAAAGCTATAGCAGCCGGAGCGTGCTATGACGGTGATCCATGGGATCTGGTCGGACACCCAGAGAAGATAGAGAATGCTATGCCGATCATAGCTGTCGCGACTATGGCTGCGACGGGTTCTGAGATGGATCCATTTGCAGTTATCACAAATGAGGAGACAAAGCAGAAGAAGGATATCGCATCCGATCTGCTCTATCCTGCTTATGCGATACTTGACCCTGAGTATACATTTTCCGTTCCTGTATACCAGACGGCAGCAGGTGTGGCGGATATCATGAACCATATATTTGAGGTTTATTTTGCAGATAATGGAGACACATACATGCAGGACCGCATGATGGAGGCTCTTCTTAAAACCCTTATAAAGTACGGTCCGGTGGCAGTCTCAGAGCCGGACAACTATGACGCCAGAGCAAATATCCTCTGGGCATCTGAGTGGGCGATAAACGGATTCATAGCGTGTGGCAAGGATGGCCCATGGCCGGCGCACTCCATAGAGCATCAGCTGAGTGCTTACTATGATATAACACATGGACACGGACTTGCGATCATCACGCCGGTTCTGATGGATTACATTCTTAACGAGAAGAGCCTTCCGGTTCTGGTAAATTACGGCGTGAATGTATGGGATATAGAAAAGACAAAGGCCCCTTATGATATAGCCCGAGAAGCAATATCAAAGACACAGAAGTTATATGAGGATATGGGTCTGACCTCGGATCTCGGCGAGCTGGGCGTGCCTTATGAGAAGGACTTTGACGAGATGGCTGAGAAGGCGGCGGCAGAGGGACTTGAGCATTGCAGGGTGCCTCTGACGAAGGAGGATGTCGTGGAGATTTATAGAAGATGCTTTAAGTAACCAATTGATACAGCAGGAGGTGGCAGTATGGACAGCAAGGTTGAATTCTTATTTCTGAATGAAGAGGACATGATAAAGGCGGGCGTACTAGATGCGGACAGAGCTGTAGATACCATAGGAGAGGTCATAACACTCCTCAGCGAGGGAGACTATCTCATGGGCGGCAGAGCGCATAACGACCACGGTGTACAGCTCATATTCCCGGAGAAGTCGGACATTCCGAATTTTCCTCTGGCGGACTCGGCGGACAGGAGATTCATGGCGATGCCGGCATATCTCGGAGGAAGATTTCATATGTGCGGTGAGAAGTGGTATGGCTCAAATGGCAGAAATTCGCACAAGGGACTGCCGAGATCCATACTCATGGCGACACTGAATGACGTGGAGACAGGACAGCCGCTTGCGTACATGTCAGCCAATCTCCTGAGTGCCATGAGAACCGGAGCGATGCCCGGGCTTACTGCCATGTATCTTGCAAGAAAGGATAGCAGGGTACTGACTATCCTTGGCGCAGGAGTCATAGGAAGGACAAGCCTCATGGCTATCATGGCAAAGTTCCCGGACCTGGAGGTGCTGAAGATCAAGGGCAGCTCAAAGACTTCGCACACCGCCCATGAACTGGCGGATTACGCCAGGGAGAACTATAAGAGTCTCAAGGAGATAATCATCTGCGATACTCTGGAGGAGGCCGTGAGGGATGCAGATATCATAGCGGAGGCGGTATCTGTTGAACCGAGAAAATGGCCTGTCATAGATCCGGCATGGGTGAAGCCTGGATGCACGATCATATCATCTGGAACCATGGATATGGATCTGGAGTTTGTCAGGGACCACGTGACGAAGGTTGTAGACAACATACAGATGTATGAGGAATATGTAAATGTGTATCAGGAGTGGGACGAGGATGGCAACAGGATATCACTTGGAACACCAGGAATACACTTTGTAAATATGGTGACGGATGGCTGGATAGAGAAGAGTGAGATCAGACATCTGGGAAACATAATGCGTGGCCTCGAGCCGGGACGAACGAGTGATGACGAGATTTTTCTTGTGAGCCTTGGCGGCATGCCGATCCTTGATGTAGGCTGGGGCTATGAGTGCTACCAGAGAGCTCTGAGGGAAGGCATCGGAACAAAGCTTAAGCTGTGGGACATGCCATATATGAGATAAAGAAGAAAACATCAGCCAGGATATTTACTATCCTGGCTGATGCTGTGTTAACTGTTCTGATGTTTAGCAAGTTCTGCCTTGAGACGTTCAATCTCAGCATCCTTGTCGGCGATTTCAGCGTTCTTGTCGGCGATTTCAGCGTCCTTGTCGGCAATCTCAGCAAGCTTATCAGCCATTTTTTCATCCATGTCCTTGATGGTATTTTCCATAGCTTCCATCTTAAGAATCAGTGCATCGGATTCGAGTTCTAAAGACTGATCAATCATATTCCAGACCTCCTCTGTCTCAGTATAAGCATCATACAGATAGGTATATAACTTTTTCGTCAGCGATATCAACTGATGTGCATCAGAAGGCGTGATATTACCTAACTGCTGATTGATTTCTATACTTTGAAGTATATCAGTCTCAACTAGATTTTTCAACGAATTGATAGTGGTTTTATCTGGGCCGTTTTTTCTGTTCATAAGTTTTCTCAACTTGAGGAGATGAAAAGGAATAAGGATTATCATCTTGCGGTCGTTGAGTTCCTGGGCACTCAACTGAGCCAGTTTTACGGTTGGTACAGAGTAAATATATGGGGAGTTGTTCTGAAAATCAAGTTTAAGCTGTAGTTCATCAGGAACAGACGATGATACATCACCAAGATAAATGATTCGTGGTTCGGGAAAGTGTAAGGTGTAAACAGGTTTGTTGTCAAATTCTGTCGTATGTATTTCCTTGTTTACATCAGCATAGCCGTAGCCATAGGAGAATACCCTGAAAACTATTTCGTTATCTTCTGTGATCTGTGCTTCCATGTGGTAGGCATATTTGTCATTGAGAATGAGTATTGAATCCGCAAGTGTGGTTTTTAGAGTTCCATCAGCCTGGTGTTCAGTCCAGTGATAGGTTATGGTGGTAGTGGACGGATTGTGATCTGTGCCAAAAAGACCGTTTATCATGTTGGTTACAGCTTTGGATGATAAAGTCAGCATTTTCTTAAATGCATGGTCGAATATCTGGTCAGCAGATTTCTTAGTGGTGTAGGTATCACCACGGTAATTTCCCTGTTTTGTATTTTTCAAATAGTGTCCTCCGATAAAATTTGTATTCCAGCTGGTAGGCATACATTAAATCAATCTTCAGATAAAGTCAATAAAATGGCAAACATTCCTCAATAAAGCGAAATTTGGGGCTTTTTTAGGGGCCATTCTCCAAATTGTATAGTAATTTACAGATTTAAACATCGATTTTTGATGGCATCTAAACAAAAAGCTTTCGACTGTAATATGACCAGCCGAAAGCTTTTTAATAGAAAATGTTAGTGTAAGTTAATCATATTATTTTATTTTGAAAGTTACTCTCTGTACCTTGCCGTCCTTGGACCAGATGATGAGCTTGTGTGTTCCCTTCTTAAGAACAGCCTTGCCCGGTTTTACAGCCTTACCGTCCAGCTTCATTTTCGCAAGACTTTTAGGATTGGATACTGTAAGCTTCTTGCCAGGTTTGTAAGTCTTGCCATTTACGACGGACTTGCTTCTGGCGGTCTTGTTCACCTTGGTTGTGGAAGCGCAGAGCCTTGTTACCTTCTCTGCATCTTTGATGACCCATGATACGGTTTTACCGTCCTTGGATACTGTGCCGTTTGTGAAGTTGACCTTGGACTTGAATGTTATTTTCATGCTCATGTAGAAAGATATGTCATCCATATCAGTCAGGTTGATGGAAGAACCAGGGCCATAGGAAGAACCCTTCTGGGCTGATTTAGGATCAAGTGTTGCAAAGAAATACTTAGGTGATACGCAAACATTGGTATATCCCGCTTCACTGAGTAACTTCTCTATATCACTCAGATTTTTGTTATGGATGGTTGAATAAAAAATATTGTAGTAAATTCCATCAAGTTTTTTCTTGGTGTATTTAGCACCGGATTTCTTCATTTCCTTAATAAGTTCTGTTTTGCTTGAATCCATGTTCTGGGCAAGAGCATTCAGTGCTTCATCATCAAAACCAATGGAAACAGTGCAGCTTGCCTTGGTTGCAGAAGTGATCTTTACACTGGTTGTCGTTGCGATACCACATCCCGTCAGGGCAAATCCGAATACGAAGATGCACATGGTGAGCAGCAGATGTTTTAAATGCTTGTTCATAATAATTATAACCTCCCTTTTCAAAAACATTATATAACTCCCTACATTTCAAATATATTGTGGCAGACAGAAAAATGTCAATAGCAGAAAAGAAAAAATCAACCAATATTCCATACTTTTATAACAGAAAAATCATAAAGCTAAATTTATGATTATAGTAGAACATCTTACAAAATGCTATGGAGATTTCATAGCGGTGAGAGACCTGTCATGGCAAAGAGGACAGAGATGCATCAGCAGCGAAGCCAAAGATGAGACATTTGCACTTAATAAAATAAAGTGATGGACCGGTACGGTTGCCAAAATAAACCGTATACTCTGAATAAAATAAACAATTAAAGAAATGACAAAAAACATTGACCTTGGTATTATACCAGACTCTACAATGAGTGAAAATTAAAAGCAAGAACACATGGAAGAGAGCAAAGGAGCTCATAGGAATATGACTCCGCTGCTCTCTTTTTTATTTGTAAGGAGGAATGGATATGAAGAAGATAGAACTCATCATCAGACCAGAGAAGCTTGAGCCACTCAAGAAGATACTCAGCAAGAATGAATACAGTGGACTCACCGTCATGTCGGCCATGGGCTGCGGACACCAGAAGGGCTACAGCGAAGAATTCAAGAAGCTTGGGATGGAGATCAATCTCCTGCCAAAGCTCTACGTCATGACCGTGATACTTGACGAGGATCTGGATGACATACTCACAGAGATATGTGAGAAACTCTCCACCGGTCAGGTTGGAGATGGAAAGATATTTATAACAAATGTTGACGATGTCATGAGGATAAGGACAGGAGAACACGGAGAATCAATACTTTGATTACTACTTTAGAAAAGAGTGAGGTGAGTTGCTGATGGAAGAGAGAAAAGCAATAGTACAGCTTAAAAACATAACAAAGTCATTTGGCGACAATCAGGTGCTGAAGCCCATCAGCCTTGACATATACGAGGGAGAGTTCCTGACATTGCTTGGTTCATCAGGCTGTGGCAAGACGACCACACTTCGTATCATTGCAGGTTTTGAGACACCCACGGAGGGAAATGTATACATAGAAGATAAGGATGTCACAGAGCTGGCGCCGTACAACAGGGATGTCAACACGGTGTTTCAGAGTTACGCTCTTTTCCCTCACATGACAGTCTTTGACAACATAGCATTTGGCCTTGTTGAGAAGAAGATGGACAAGAAGGAGATAAAGAAAAAGGTTCTGGAAATGCTGGATCTGGTACAGCTCCATGGATTTGAGAAGAGAAAGCCATCGCAGATGTCAGGTGGACAGAAACAGAGAGTTGCAATTGCCAGGGCACTGGTAAACTCACCGAAGGTACTGCTTCTTGATGAGCCACTCGGAGCACTTGATCTGAAACTCAGAAAGCAGATGCAGGTGGAGCTCAAGAGGCTGCAGAAGAAGCTTGGAATCACATTTGTGTATGTAACCCATGATCAGGAGGAGGCGCTTACCATGAGCGACAGGATAGCTGTCATGCATCAGGGACACTTCGAGCAGATCGGTACGGCAAAAGAGATATACGAGAATCCACAGACCAAATTTGTTGCAAGCTTCATAGGAGAGTCCAATATATTCGAGGCAAATGTGGACACCATAGAAGGCACTGATCTTGGGCTTACGATTGAGAATGGAAAGGTCAGAGCGAAGGGCGAGGGATTTGTTAAGGAAGAGATCGTGTACATATCGGTACGTCCCGAAAATACGCATCTGTCAGACAAGCCGGTGGATGGATTTACACTGAAAGGAATCGTCAAGGATCAGATCTATGTTGGTTCGGTCCTTAAGACTATAGTGGAACTGCCAAATGGCAAGGAAGTCAAGGTCAACAATCATCCTGATGCCACGGTATATCCTGATGGCACGGCAGTGTCAGTGTACTGGGAGCCGGACAAGGCGGTTGTCATACACACCAAGGAGGATAAGATGTACGACGCCATAGAGGATGCAGTTCTTAAATAAGAAATATCTGCGTGTAATGATAACCGGATTTAGTTTCGGCTATGCAAGGAGGCTTTGCTATGAAAGAAAAAAAGAAAAAGGAGAAAAAGAACACTCTGCCGATATTATGTATGGTTGGTCCAACATCCCTGTGGCTGTTGTTTTTCCTTCTCATCCCACTTATATATGTTGTGGTCATAAGTTTTATGACGAAGGGTGCATATGGCGGAGTTGTCGGCAAGTTCTCAATTGACAGTTATAAGAAGATATTTGATCCGCTGTATCTGACGGTCATGTGGAAGTCGGTTGTCATGGCATTTGAGACAAGCGTGATATGCCTCATCATATCTTATCCATTTGCTTATATGCTGTGCAAGGTGCCGGACAAGATACGCGGAATGCTCACACTTCTCATCATGCTGCCATTCTGGGTAAATGGTCTCATCAGACTGAATGGATGGTCAAATATACTGAGAGACAGCGGCTTTGTAAATACATTGTTGATGAAGATAGGAATCATAGACCAGCCGATACAGATGATGTACTCGGAGGGGGCAGTCCTCTTCGGAATGGTGTATACCTTCTTCCCATTTATGGTACTGCCGCTTACAAGCAGCATATCAAAGCTCGATCATTCGCTGGTTGAGGCGTCATACGATCTGGGGGCAAGAAAGATAAAAACATTTATCAGAGTCATACTCCCGATGACGCTCCCGGGAATATTTGCAGGAACGATACAGGTATTCATACCGAGCCTTGGAGCATTCTTCATATCGGATGTCATGGGCGGCGGCAGCGCGGCATATCTTGGCAATCTGATACAGAACCAGTTCCTTGTGGCACGTAACTGGCCACTGGGCGCAGCGTTCTCGGTACTTCTGATCATCTTCACTCTGGTTGTGCTGAAGGCGTACAGCAAGGTTGGAGATCTGGATGATCTGGCATAAGGAGGGATGGATATGAAGCGAAAAGAAAAGAAGAAGATGGGCGCGGGATCGATCATATTCATGGCACTTGTATATCTGTTCCTGTACATGCCGGTATTTGTCATCATCCTGTTCTCGTTCAACAAGAACAATACAAATATGGTGTTTGACGGATTCACACTCAAGTGGTATCTGGAGGTGTTCCAGGGGGACTCACTTCTGAAGAACTTCTGGCTGTCCATAGAGCTGGCGTTAGTGTCTATGGTCATATCGGTGGTTCTAGGAACTCTGGCAACCATAGGACTTTACAGGTACGAGTTCAAGCTCAAGAAGTTTATCAACGGACTTCTGTACGTGCCGATAGTCATCCCGGAGCTTGTCATAGGACTTGCATCTCTTGCATCATTTTCCAAGATGGGCATGACCATGGGATTTGCGACCATGGTGTTCGCACACGTTACATTCTGTCTGCCATTTGTCATCATCACACTGAGATCACGAATTGCAAATTTTGACAGCTCTATAGAGGAGGCTGCCATGGATCTCGGGGCAAATCAGTGGCATACGTTAAAGCGTGTCACCATCCCGATGCTGACACCTGGAATCATATCCGGAGCGCTGCTATCCATAACGCTCTCGATAGATGATGTAATAATCAGCTACTTCGTATCCGGAGCCGGGGATATCACGTTCCCTATCAAGGTATACGGAATGGTCAGAGGCAAGATCACTACAAATGTATATGTCATATCAACTTTGATGATAGTCGGAATAGTTGTGATCTACCTCCTTGCGGGGGCACTTGGAAGGTTTATATCAAAGCGCAGGGAGATAAGAGACATCCGCAAGATAGATGCACAGTAATTCTGTAAGATAGATGCGCAGTAATTCGGGAGTACAGAATATGTTCCGAAGACATATATGGCAAGGAGGCGTAACAAATGGATGAAACGACAAAGATGACAGCCGACCTTATAGTGTATGGAAAAATCTATACGGCGGACAGCAAACGCAGTCTGGCGCAGGCTATGGCGGTCGCCGATGGAAAGATCATATACGTGGGTGACAGAGCCGGTGCAGAACGCTATGCAGGCGAAAATACACAGGTTATAGAACATGACAAAGGACTTGTGATACCGGGAATGACAGAGGGACATGCACACATATCAAGCACCACTGAGATAGTGTACGGTGTCAGCCTTGCAAATAAGGAGAGCATAGACGATTATGTGACGGCGATAAAAGATTATATGGCGAGCCACCCTGACGAGAAGGTTGTGAGCGGTTCCGGTTTTGAAAATGGAGTATTTGGATCCTTGGGACCGACCGCTGACATACTGGATGACATATCGACGGATGTGCCGATGGTCATGATAAGCGAGGATCACCACTCATATTGGGTGAACAGCAAAGCTATGGAACTTGTCGGGATTGATGAAACTACCGCTGAGGTTCCCAATGGTGTGATAGTGAGGTATCCGGGAACAAGCAGACCAACGGGATGGTTCAAGGAGATGGCGGGCAATCTGTTCAGTGCGGTGCTGCCTGAGATGACTGCTGACAACTTTGCACATGCCATAGAATGTTATCAGGATATAGCATTGTCAAATGGTGTCACAATAGCATTTGAGCCAATGTTTGACAAGAAACAGAACTATGACAGAAGATTTGCCGGATATGCAAAGCTTAACAGCGAGGGAAAACTAAAGGTGACATTCAGGGTAGGTTACACGCTAGAGCCTGTTGATGATGAGGACTATGTGTTTGCTGAACTTGCAAAGTATCATGAGAAGTTCCGGTATGTTCCTAAGATACAGGTGAACACGTTAAAGATATTTGCAGATGGAGTAGTGGAAGGTCATACAGCTTTTCTCAGGGATGATTACGCGGATGCCCCAGGAGATAAGGGTGAGCCGATGCTCAGCCAGGAGAGGACAAATGCGGCGGTGAAACGTGCTCTTGATGCGGGATACGATGTACATGCACACGCGATCGGCGATGCTGCGATAGACGAGGTGCTGAATGCATATGAGTACGGACAGACAGAGACAGACAGGGATTACAGAAATGCCATAACACATCTTCAGGTCATGGTGTCGGAGCATGTGGACAGGATGAAGAGCCTTGGTGTGGTGGCAGTCACCAATCCATACTGGCACTTCAGGAACAGCGTGTATTATGACACTTTGGAGAAGCCATTTCTCGGAGAAGAAAGAGCCTCCAAGGAATACTATATGAGATCCATCACAGATGCTGGAATCGTCACAAGCTGTGCCAGCGACTTCCCTGTAACGGTTCCACCGAGAACTATGGATGCACTTCATCTCATGGTGAACAGAAAACAGCCCGGACATCCGGAGATGGAAGAGATGGGTGCCGGCGAGACGATAAGTGTTGAGGATGGTCTTCAGGTCCTCACATATGGCGGAGCATACCAGAACAGGCTTGAGAAGACAAAGGGATCCCTTGAAGCAGGCAAGGATGCCGACTTCGTATTGCTGGATTCGGATGTCCTTACTATCCCTAAGGAAGACATCTACAAGACACAGGTTACAGCCACTTATATATGTGGTGAGAAAGTCTGGGCGTAAGAATAAACAACCAGACTGGTGTTCAATAAAAGGAGGAAATGACTATGGTAAGAGGAAAAATCAAAAAAATGATGGCTGCAGCACTTGCAGCGACAATGGTATTTACGATGACAGCATGTGGCAGCGATTCAGAAGAGAAAACTGCAGACGGATACGCAAAGGAGATATATCTGTACAACTGGTCAGAGTATATGAGTGAAGATGTTCTCAATAAATTTGAGGAGGAATATGGCATAAAGGTAGTGGAGACTACATTTGAGTCGAATGACGAGATGCTGGCAAAGCTCATGGCGGGAGGCGGATCAGAATATGACATTGCAGTACCTTCAAACTTCTACATAGAATCTATGAAGGCAAATGATCTGCTTGAGCCTCTGGACAAGGATGTGATCACCAATTATGACAATATCGATGAGACTTACAGGACAATGCAGTGTGATCCGGATGGAGAGTACTGTGTTCCATATATGGGAACATCCTGTGTATGGATAGCAAATAAAAAGATGCTGGACGACTATGGTATAGAGATCCATAAGATGGACGACTTGAAGAATGATAATCTGAAGAATAATATTTTGCTGGTGGATGATTCCCAGGCTATTATGAGTGTAGGTCTGCTGGGATGCGACCTTGATCCTACATCGGGCAACCTCGATGATATTGCAAAGGCAAAGGATTATATAAGTGGGCTGAATCCATATATCAAGGCATTTGCAGCGTCAACAGACACGAGAGACAGTATGGCAAAGGGAGAGGTAGCAGTTGCTCTCATGTACAGCGGCGAGGCACTTCAGGCGATGAAGGAGAATCCGGATCTTGAGGTAGTCATGGATGGTGAGCAGTGTTCACTCTCAATGGATACAATGGTCCTGCTCAAAGGCTCAAAGCACAAAGAGGAGGCAGAGCTGTTCCTTAACTTTATATTGAGACCTGACATATCCGCAGAACTCACAAATGAATTTCAGTTCATCTGTGCCAATAAGGCAGCAGTAGAATATCTGGATGATGACCTGAAAAACAGTCCACTGTGTGTGCTCACAGATGATATGAAGAAGAGGATATTTATGATAAATACATTTGATGCAGATGCGATATCAGCTGAGACAGATGCGGTCATGGAGATCAAATCATCCAGATAGGAACAGCCTATGGGATTGCAGAAGAAGATACGCGTAGACACATCTATAAAAAAGAAAAACGCGAAGCTCAATATAAAATATGCAATATTACAGATGATGTTCTGGACCTGTGCGGCATCTGCGTACGCATACCTCACGCAGATGCTGCAGTACAAAGGTTTTACGGACGGACAGATAGGAGTAATAAATGCGGTAAAATTATTTTCAACTGTAGTGTTTCAGATAATCATAGGTGTATTTTCCGACCGGCATGCAGAATGTATCCAGTTAAAATATATCATCTCAGTGCTGACTGCTGTGGCGCTGCTGTTGACATTTGTTTTTTATGAGTATAAATTATCGTTTGTGCAGACAGTGATGCTGTTCATCGGATATGGTGCAACATTTACATGCATATCACCGCTTATAGATTCCCTATCCATAAAGTATATGAACGGCGGCAGAAATATCAACTACCCTATATGCAGGGCAGCAGGTTCCTGCGCGTGGGCTGTGGCATGTGTGCTGTTTGGGGTGTTCTGTGACAGGTATGATGCGAACAGGCTTCTGATACTACAGATGCTGTTCACCGCCATGATGCTGGCGGTGCTGCTGGTCATGGATGATACATCATCCTGCAGCGATTGCAGGGCTTTGGGCGCAAGAGAGAGAATAGCTGCAGCAAACATCACGGAGATCCGGAAAACAGAGGTACACACCGCAGGATATCTGCTCACAACATACCCGAAGTACAGGTGGTTTCTCATAGGTTCAGCGGTTATGTTCATGGGATATAATGTTGGAACGACATTCCTGATAAATGTGTTTGAACGCCTGGGTGGCAATAATTTTCATTATGGGCTGGCTGAGTTCGTGATGGCGGTCAGTGAAGTCCCGTCGGCATTCCTGCTCATAAAATTCAGGAAGCGGATATCTCTTGACAAGATAATGTTGTGCTGTGCGGTGTTCATGACATTCAAGAACATGTTCGCGGCATTCTCGGACAATGTGTGGGTGATCGTCATATCCCAGGGATGCGAGATGCTGGGCTTTGGGTTATTCTATTCCGGAAGTGTGTATCTTATAGAAGAGATGCTGTCACCCGCTGATGTGGTGAAGGGAATGTCATTGATAAACGCATTTACGGTGGGAGCCGGAGAGGGGATAGGAGCTCTGCTGTGTGGATGGATAAATTCCAGATACGGACTTACAGTGCTCATGGATTCCAGCGTAGTGATAAGTGCAGTGTCCATTGTATGTATAGTGATCATGTGTCGTGCGTCAAAAGAGATTCATGGCAAAATAATAAAAAACAGCTGATATATGACGAGAGAAAGGTTTGGTAAGAATTATGAAGAACCGAGATGTAGAATCAGAAGCGGCAGGAAGAAAGAGCAATATAGAAACAGACAAGCAGAATATAAGCTTCCTCTACCTCAGCGAGGAGGATATGATAGATGCGGGTGTTCTCAACCCGGGAAGATGTGTGGATGTCATGGAGGAGACCATGGGACTCATGGAGGACGGAGATTTCCTCATGGGTGGTCCGTACAATGACGCACATGGCCTTATGTTGTACTTCCCAAAGAAGTCACCGATAGAGAATTTCCCGGTCAACAATGCCAGAGACAGGAGATTCATCGCCATGCCGGCATATCTTGGCGGCAGATTCCATGTGGCAGGAGAGAAGTGGTACGGTTCAAATGGCAACAACAGAGCCATAGGGCTCCCTCGTTCCATACTGATGATGATGCTCAACGATGTGGAGACAGGAAAACCTTTGGCATATATGTCCGGAAATCTTCTTAGTTCTATGAGAACAGGTGCTATGCCGGGACTTGCGGCAAAGCTTCTGGCAAGGAATGACTCAAAGGTGCTCACACTGGTCGGCCCTGGAGTCATATGCAGATCAAGTCTCAGAGCCATCATGTCACAGAGATTTGACATAGACACCATCAAGATAAAGGGCAGCTCACCGACATCGGCAAATGCGATTAAGATGAAAGAGTACATAGAGGAAAATTATCCTCAGGTAAAAAATATAGTTCTGTGCAAGGATATGGAGGAGGCACTTAAGGATGCAGACATCATAACTGAGGCAGTCTCATGCAAGGAGGGCGAGTGGCCAGAGTACAAGCGAGAGTGGCTCAAGCCCGGAGCGCTGGTCATCTCTACAAGTACCTTCAATATGGAGCATAAGAGTATTGTTGACTTGAAAAAAGTCATAGACAACTACGGAATGTACGAGAATTATGCAGAGGAAGATAATGTTGGATACGATGAAAATGGCGACAGACTCCACACAGGCTGCATGGGAGAGGACTTCGTCTATATGGTGCAGGATGGATTGATCGAGAGGGATTCTCTTACTACATTTGGGGAGATAATCCGCGGCAAGAAGCCTGGCCGTGAATCCGACGATGAGATAATACTCGTGTCTATAGAGGGCATGCCGACAGAGGACGTGGCATGGGCATATGAATGTTACACCTATGCCCTTGTCCATGATATCGGCACGAAACTCAAAGTCTGGGATCACCCATATGCATTTTAACAATTCTGAGAACTAGCTTTGAATAATAAGTCGTAGTCAGGCTCAAAACATATATTCAGCAAAAAAGCCGTGTATGTACATGGACAATCGGTAGTGAATACAGCCGAGCTTCGAGCATTTCTGTGCTAAGGCATAGCACGCAAACGCCCTTATCGCGTGCGGAGCCGCATGCATATAGAAATGCTTGAAGCGACAGCTGTAGAACGTGATTGACCATGTACATACACGGACTTTTTTATGTTGGATATATGTTTTGAGCCGTCCGTCAATTACGCTTCAAACAATTGGTGACAAAGTTTAATGGTTTCCGGGTTTGTGCTGCTGCTGTAGAACTCCACAGTGCCCTTCTCTATGGAAGGTGTGAGTAGCTCAGCAATGCGCAGTCTCCTCTGAAGCTCCAGGGCGGTGCCGTGCGCTCCGTTGAAGATCTTCACGTCAGGTCCGGCTATGCGCTGTATAACCTTCTCCACAAATGGATAATGAGTGCAACCGAGAACGATGGCATCCACATGCTTCTCCAGAGATGGGGCGAGCAGTCCCTTCAGGAATTCAGTGATCTCCTCACCATCGAAAATTCCCTTTTCCACATAATCCGCAAGGCCCGGACATGGAACCGGGTAAATATCGGACTCCTTTGAATAATGTTTCATGAGTTCATGAAATTTAGGTAGAGCCAGTGTGGCAGGGGTGGCCATGACAGCTACCTTGTCGTGCTCCTTCCACAGAACCGCAGGCTTCAGAGCCGGTTCAATACCGATGATCGGTATGGAAGGATACTGCTGTCTCAGTGTCGAGGCTGCAACACTTGTGGCGGTGTTGCAGGCGATGACGATCGCCTTCACATCCTTTGCGAGAAGAAAATTGGTACACTGCTCCGATCTCTCAAGAATAGCCTCTCTGGTCTTTGTTCCGTAAGGTGCGTGTGCCGAATCGCCAAAATATATATAATTTTCACAGGGCATGAGCTCCACGATGTCGCGGAGAACGCTTATTCCGCCGAGCCCTGAGTCGAATACTCCAATTGAACGTGTGTCCATAATAAAATCTCCAATGTTTTGTATCACTTGTGTTGATAGTTTATCTCCAACCTAAAATTATACTATTATAGTCAATAAAAAACAACTTACGGAAGTATATATTATAGAAGTAACAGAAAATCCGGGCGTAAGGAAGATTAAATGTTTATAAACTGTATAGACTATTCACAAATAGTGGTGTTAGAATGATACGAGTCATAAAGAAAGGCGGATGATGACATGGCACGAAATTTGGTTTCTATAGTAAAAGAGAAAATGATTGAATACTATGCCGGGGATTCCAGACGGGTACATCACTTCCTGAAGGTTCATTCATTTGCGAAGCTGATAGCTGAGATGGAGGGCATGGAGCCCGACGAGATGCAGGTCCTGGAGATCGCAGCACTTGCCCACGATATAGGCATAAAGAACGCAGAACTGAAATATGGATATAATAATGGCAAGCTGCAGGAACAGGAGGGACCTCCTGAGGCAAGACGGCTGCTCAGAGAGGCAGGTGCAGAAGATGCCGCAGTGGAGAGGGCATGTTATCTGGTGGCACATCACCACACCTACAGGAATATAGACGGTTTGGATTATCTGATACTGGTGGAGGCCGATTTCCTCGTCAACATGTATGAGGATAAGGCGGACGCAGATACTATAAGGACGGCATACGATAATATATTTGCCACGGAATCCGGCAAAATGCTGTGCAGACAGCTCTTTTCGCTGGAATATTGAAAAAAAGATGAATTATGTTATACTTAACAGGTCAGAGATGGCGGCAGGGATAGACGCCGCTGTTAGATTTGGAGGAGAAAGATGAAGCTTTATATATCAAAGTTACTGTCTACAGCTTTGCCTATAATAGGAGTGCTGTGTATATTTGTATTTGCATTTGCAGGAAATATAAGCATGGGCTGGATTATGTTCGTAGTGCTTGCGCTTATATCAGGCATTATAAACACCATATTCTTCAGATGTCCGCACTGCGGCAAATCAATACCGGCAAACTGTACGGTCAACCAGAAGTATTGTCCTCTGTGTGGAGAGGATCTCGGTATGAAGCCTTCAAGAATAAGCTACTACGGAAAATGCCGCAAGAATAAGAACGGAGTTATGAGAGGTTATTCCACAGTTGGACCTATGGTATTCATAGTAAGCCTGCTCATACTGTTCCTCATTGTGGTGGCTGTATTTGGAGTGGACAGTCTCAATAAAGGTATGGGAAGGATTGCAGTCATACTTGCATTCTGTGTGAGCGTTATACTTGCGATATTCTGCAGGATAGCGGTATCATCGGCGGTGAAGATGGATGACAAGGCGATATATTTCAGTAAGATACCATTTATGTGGAGAAAATACGAGATAGATGATATAGTAGAGAATGAGCGCGTTGTAGAGCCGTTCTATCACGTGAACAGAGGATACATATTTGCAACCTCAAAGGGAATGGTGGCTATACCGATGGCATCATATGCAGGTGGCCAGGAGTTCTTTACGGAATTTACCTCAAGGATAGGCCAGAGCATGCCGGATGTGAGACCGGACCTTGTGTTGTCCAAGAGATCAGATCAGGCAAAGGCTGATGAAGAGCACTATGAGGAAGCGGTGAAGCTTTACAACGAGTATTACGGTGAGAAGAGATAGAATACACACTTAATTAATGAAAGGATAACGAGATGGACGTAAAAGACATTGGAAAAAAGATTGAGAACGTGGAGCTGGTTGAGGCTATGCACGCAGTTAGAGAAAATGAGAACAAGGATACACTTAAGCAGCTCTTTGAGTCAGTGGTCCATGCAGTATTTATAGTTCCTGCAAAGTTTGACCAGGAGCCAAAGCCTGATGAGAATGGAAAGGTTACATTCCAGGACGGAGTGAAGATCAACTTCTCACTTCTGACAAATGAGCAGGGAGACAAGGTACTTCCATGCTTCACAGATTATGAGTCGATGGCTTCATCACAGTTTGACGATGGCTTCCAGAGAATAATACTTCCATATAAGCAGCTTGAGGATCTTGTGTTCAATTCAAATGGAAACATAAGCGGAATAGCTATGAATCCTTTCACTGAGAACTGCTTTATATCAGGAGAGTTTATCCGTCAGTACAGAGAGAGCTCACGTACAGGACTTGTACAGAGCAAGATCAAGCCAGGCGCAACAGTCAAGCTCAGAACACCAAAGTATCAGCCGATACAGATGCTTGATGCTGCAAGAGAGTATCTGGCAGACAAAGAGAATGTTGACAGAGCGTATATACAGATGATGGAGGAGCAGGGACAGGAGGATAAGTATCTTGTTGCTCTTGAGGTAAACGGAGACGAGAAGCCTGTATTTGCCGGACTCATACCTCTTATGAAGCCTCATTCATTTGGCATCGAGGTGGCACTGGTCAGAGCAGACAACATGCTTGGTAAGAAAGTGACAGAGGTGACAGAGCCGTTCTATGTTAGAGCCGGACTTGAAAATTAAATGAGAGGATCGTTATGTTAAAAAAATATCTGACTATATTTCTTATATCCATGGTACCAATACTTGAGCTTCGAGGCGCCATACCGTATTCGGTGGGCTTCGGGCTTCCGAGTATACCGTCATTTATAGTGTGCGTCATAGGCAATATGATACCGGTTCCATTTATATACTGGTTTGCAAGACGTGTGCTTGAGTGGGGAAAAGACAAGAGATTCATAGGCAAATTCTTCACATGGTGTCTTGTGAAGGGAGAGCACGGCGGACAGAAGCTCATGGCAAAGTCCGGCACTGGAGTGTATATCGCACTTCTGCTGTTCGTGGGAATACCACTTCCGGGAACCGGGGCGTGGACAGGAACACTGGCAGCCAGCTTCCTTGAGCTTGACTGGAAGAAAAGCGTTATCATGGTCATGCTGGGAGTGGTCATGGCAGGAGTGATCATGTACCTTGGAAGTATAGGATTGTTCGGAGCGATAGGTCTTTTGAAATAATACTGATATAAGTAAGATTTACAGAGAGGTTGATAAATATGGCATTTAATCCGGGAATGATGTTTAAGATCAAAGGAGCCTGGGAGCGGTTCGTCCAGAATCATCCAAAGTTCCCTATGTTCCTCAGAGCAGCCGCAGCCGCAGGAATAAAGGAAGGCTATATAATAGAAGTGAAGATCACAGATACAGAGGGCAAGACCATTTGTACCAATGTGAAGCTCACAGATTCCGACATGGATCTCATAGATGTCATAAAAGACATGAGTACAAACGGAAGATAGACGGACAGGATCAAATATACTAGAAATTATATAAAAGACTTCTTGACTTGCATAGGTCGATTGTGTTATTGTAGACTTTGCGATGAAAGAGGTCTTTTTTTTGTGCCTTAAAATAACAATGGAGGTAAGTGGAAATGCGCGTTAAAATAACATTGGCATGTCAGGATTGTAAACAGCGTAATTACAATATGACAAAGGATAAGAAAACGCATCCAGACAGAATGGAAACAAAGAAGTACTGTAGATTCTGCAAGGCTCATACAGTACACAAGGAGACAAAATAGTCTGAACCAGTAAGGAGGAATAGAGTTATGTCTAAATCTAGTAAAGAAGAAAAGTCAAATACTCTCAAGAGAAGCTGGTTTCAGGAATTAAAGGGAGAGTTCAGAAAGATTACATGGCTTGACAAGAGCTCCCTTGCAAGACAGTCATTTGCGGTAGTTGTTTCCTCAGTCGTACTCGGCTGTATCATAGCTATCGTAGATTGGTTGATCCAGATTGGTTTGAATTTCATAGTTGGGTAAAGGATGGTGAAGAATATGTCAGAGGCAGAGAATGCAAGATGGTATGTTGTTCATACCTACTCAGGATATGAAAACAAAGTAAAGGCTGATATTGAGAAAACAAAAGAAAACAGAAATTTACAAGACCAGATTTTAGAGGTAGTCGTTCCGGTTGAAGATGCCACAGAGATTAAGAATGGTAAGCCAAAGTCGATCGAGAGAAAGATACTTCCTGGTTACGTTCTCATCAACATGATCATGAACGATGTTACATGGTATGTTGTACGTAATACCAGAGGAGTTACAGGATTTGTCGGATCAGATCCAAGAAAGCCTGTACCACTCACTGATGAGGAGCTGAGCAATCTGTATCAGACCTCAGAGGAGGTTGTCATCGATGTTGAAGTGGGAGACTCAATAACGGTTACTTCAGGTGCCTGGGAAGGCACAGTAGCAACAATTAAGGCAATTAATACTGCAAAACAGACCGTAGCCATCGAAGTAGAAATGTTTGGTCGTGTGAATACTGTTGATATTGCGTTTGCTGATATCAAGAAGTTGTAATTATCAAGTGGATTGTACCACAGTATTTTGGAGGAATGCTAAAATGGCAAAGAAAGTAGAAGGATACATCAAATTACAGATACCTGCAGGAAAGGCAACTCCTGCACCACCTGTTGGACCAGCTCTTGGTCAGCACGGTGTAAATATCGTTGCTTTCACAAAGGAATTCAATGCAAGAACAGCTAATGAGGGTGACATGATCATTCCTGTTGTTATCACAGTATACCAGGATAAGAGCTTCAGCTTCATTACAAAGACTCCACCTGCATCACTTCTTATCAAGAAGGCATGTAACATCAAGTCAGGTTCTGCAAACTCAAAGAAGACTAAGGTTGCAACAATTTCTAAGGCTAAGGTTCAGGAGATCGCTGAACTTAAGATGAAGGATCTGAACGCTGCAAGCCTTGAGTCAGCTATGAGCATGATCGCTGGAACAGCTCGTTCAATGGGCGTTACAGTTGAAGAGTAATACAGATATTTAGTGGGAGGGTCGCTCCCGATATGACCACAGGAGGTTTATAATAATGATAAAAAGTAAGAAATATGTAGATGCAAGCAAGCTCTATGATAAGACCGCTGCTTACGAGGCAACTGAGGCAGTTGCTTTAGTTAAGAAGATGGCTTCAGCTAAGTTTGATGAGACAGTAGAGGCACACCTCAGACTCGGTGTTGATGGACGTCACGCTGATCAGCAGGTTCGTGGTGCCGTAGTTCTTCCACACGGAACAGGTAAGACTGTTAAGGTTCTCGTATTTGCTAAGGGTGCAAAGGTTGACGAGGCTCTTGCAGCAGGCGCTGATTACGCTGGTGGAGACGAGCTCGTGCCAAAGATCCAGAACGAGGGATGGTTAGACTTCGACGTTGTTGTTGCAACACCTGACATGATGGGCGTTGTAGGACGTCTTGGTCGTGTACTTGGACCAAAGGGTCTCATGCCAAACCCTAAGGCTGGAACAGTTACTATGGATGTAGCTAAGGCTATCTCAGATATCAAAGCTGGTAAGATAGAGTACAGACTTGACAAAGCCAACATTATCCATGTGCCAGTGGGAAAAGTTTCTTTCACAGAGGAACAGTTAAACGAGAATTTCCAGACTTTAATAAATGCTATTGTTAAGGCAAAGCCAGCCGCTGCTAAGGGTCAGTACCTTAAGAGCGTTGTAATTGCTTCAACAATGGGCCCTGGTGTAAAGATCAACACAACAAGCTACGTATAAAAGCCGGTTGACCTGAGCATCAGTCACACAAAAGCCCCACACCCTATGAGATATTTTCAGGATATTGCGTAGGGTGTGGGGCTTTTTATATGCAAAAAACGATGACAATAAATACTGATCAATATAAAATAGATTATCTAAATACATATTGACAACTATATCCAAAAGTAAGATACTGTATATAACATAAATTGAGAGGATGAGTATGGCAACAAAAATAAATATTAATACAAAACAGTTACATGCGGATATAAAGGCGTTGAAGGATGATATTGACGCGAGTATGCGCGAAAGACTTGTTATCCAGTGTGGATATGAAGAGCTTGCGTCACAGTGGAGCGGGCCGGCCGCAAAAACTTATGATGAAGGATTTCGAAATGCTATGACCAATATGAAGGCTTTATATAGTGATATTAAGGATAAGATAGATGGCGTTTATGACATGTGTAAATTGTTTGAGAAGTGTGAAGCTTCTGTATTGGATAGGATTCAGGAACTCTGATCGGGAAAAGTTCAGGAAGGAATGGTTATGTGGAAAGCGATACAGAAATAATAGTGGTGCCATTAAGGCAAATGTTGCTATTTGAAAAACTATATGCGAAGAACTTTGCGGATATGCTTGTGCGATTTGGAAGTATTATAGAAACATGCAACAAAATAAATGGGTATTGGGAAAGTGATGGATGGACAGAGATTTATGAAGATATGGCAGATAAATCAGATCGTATGAATGAGATCGTAGACGATATGTCTAATTACTATATGGATATTGTAAATATTACAGAAAGCTATGATGCTGTGGAAGCAATTAATGTGGATATTGGAGAATCTTTGTCGGGAGACGTAATTAACTAAAAGAAATATTGGGTTAAAAAGTAATATTAAGGGGTAAATGATGGACGGCACTGGTATAGAACTATATGTACATCTTGAGAAGCTGGAGGAAGAAGTAGAACAATTTAATAACGTCAGTAAAAACTTTGGGGATTACATAGATATGTATAAAAGGCAGATGGATGTTATACGATACAGCAAAATGGCAGATGGGTTATATGACATGCCAGCACTTATAAGAACTTATGATGAGTTTGTGGAAGAAGCTGATCGGTTGAACAAGTTTTCAAAAGCTTTGCAAGATATATACAAAGAGTATAAGATGTGTAATGATACATATACTCAAATGGGTATAGACCTTGGAAATCAATATGCAATTACCCCGTGGGCAAAGACAAATGAAGGAAAGATAGTCATTGGGACGAGCATAATAGTGGGATTGCTGGTGATTGCTATTGTAGCACCAGAGGTTACTGCTGCAGCGATGTCTACTGGCGCAATGACAAGTACAACAGCAGCAACTATGATAGAGACAGTAACGGCAGACATGGCGTGGGGTTCTCTAACAACATCTATGATGAATGCAGAGTATTCATGTTATATGGCATGCAAAAATGGAGAAAATCCTGCGGATGCCTTTGCTGATGCATATATGTGGGGTGCTTTGGAAGGTGGAGCCACTGGATTACTGGAAGGTTTTGGGGAGACGTTGGCTATAGTGAAAAGTGCAAAGACGATGACTAATACTGCAGCTTTTTTACAGCAATATAAAATAACCGGTTATGTAAATGGCGTTAACTTCGCAGTAATGGCGGGGAATTCGGCTTTGTCGACATCCATATATTGCGCCCAAGAGAAATCACATTGTAGAAACGTTTCGTTGGAGGATGCCGCAATTCAATATAAAGAGAATTTTACATATAATTTAGCGATAGATACTGCTGTTGGAATTGGCGAGAAATTTGTTGACGTAAAAAGAACAAAAAGTATAGAAAAAAATAAGGCAATGGAAGGAGAAAAGCGCAAGGTTGGAAAGCTTTCGACAAAAGAGAAAACTGTCCGGAAAATTACAAGTAAAAATGAAGGTTACAGTCAAAATCAGGCTTTTTTAAATGGAGAAAAATCAACGCGTAATGCTCAAGGAAGTATAAGTCCGACATTGTATAAGGATGGAAGTTGTATTGATGTCAGAAGTTATAATATTCAAAATGAAAGTGGAAGGGCAATGCTTATCAAAGATGTCACGACAAGAAGCCAGAAAATGAAAGCAAATTTGCCCACAGGAACAAAGCAGACAATAGTTATTGATGCAAGAGGACGGAGTATATCAAATAGAGATTTAAAAGATCTATACATGAAAGCAAAGTGTGCATTAGATAGCGATGTTGAAATTAAATTTATTAGGTAAGAAATGATTAGAGAAGATACAAATAAAAATATTATTGAAAGATTTCCAAGCATGGAGAGTGATCTCAAATTGCATGCGATTCCCCAACTTAATAAAAATAAAGAAGATATATGGACAGCTATAAAAATATTAGCATTTTATGCGGTTTTGGGCGTGTATGCGTATTATAAATATATGGAGATGACAGGTGAACCGCATACAAGCCCTTCCGTTACAAGATATACGCTTATGCTTCTGGGGGCTGTACCAGTAGGAATAGTGATTGCTCTTGTGGCCTTATATGATAGTATTCGTGATTATTTACGAAATAGACCCTCAAGAAAGAAAATAAAAAAAATAAGAGAGAACTATTTGGAGGATGTTAGCAAGCAGATAATTTCTTACAGAGAAGCCGCTTTAGAATGGATGAACAAACGGTTTGTGCCGGCAGAGAATCTGATAAGAAGAATTATGAGGGGAGAGAAAAAGATTCGTAATCAGGGAGATGTAATGCTCACATATAGACTAGGAACAGGTGATCTGGATATATCAGAGCATATCATACTTCCCAATATGGTAAATACACCACAGAATATTAAATTAAAGAGAACCTATAAAAAACTCAAAGAGGAATACGGAATAATACATGATATCCCCAAAGCTATAAGTCTGGACGAGGTGGGATTACTTGGCGTAGTAGGACAAGGTGACAAGAGGAAGGCATACGATATAGTTAGGGCATTGTCTACGCAGATTTTGGTAAGTGAAGTGCCAGAGGATCTTAAGGTTGCATTTGTGTATGATAGTGTTAATAGTAAGGGGTGGAATAAATATGAGTCATTCACGAGAACTCAGATGGAGACGGGCATTAGTCTTGTAGCAGGCACTCCTGAAAAAAGAGGAAAAGTATTAGACATGCTGGCACAGGCAATCGAGGAAAGAAAGGCTTTGAGTGGAGACGGCGTAGAAAATATGAAAACGCGGTACATAGTGTTTATAGATGATATGGCTTTATTGGAAAATCATAGAATTGTGGAAGCACTGCGTGATGATCTGTGTGTCTGTGCATTTACATTTATTTTTGTGGCGGATTGTATAGATAAACTTCCAGAGAGCGTTGAATATGCACTTGTTGATTCTCTGGAATTTTCAGGAGTCTATTCTATGGCTGATCATACATGTATGCCAGTGGTATTTGATAAATTATCAGAGCAAAAACTTGATAAATATATAAATTATATAAAGAGCAAAAAAAACGTTGCGGAGAGGTGATTTGTGTTGGAAAAAATAACAGATTATGAGTATGCTCAAATAGAATCTGCTATAAATGGTATATTGGGAATCCGAAATAATATAAGTCAATATATTCTAGATAGTTTATTTCAATCGGCAGAAAGCTTTAACAAGAATTGGAAGGGCGAAGCGGAGACCTTATTCGTAGGTAAACTTGAGCTGCTATACAATGCAATTAGTGACACAAATACCGCAGCATATAATATGGCAATGAGTATGAGTGAGCAGGCATCCGAAATTTATAAAAAACAAAATGAGAAATAATTTAACGGAAAAGGGAGAGTTAATGCAATGGCAGATACAAAGAAATATGGTTGGAATGTACAGATAGATGGTGTTCAATATCTGGTGGAGTACATGAAAGGAAGTATATTTATTAATGGTGGGGAGGCTTTCAAGCTCAGATCACTGGAGAGAACAGGCACCTTAAGAAAAGATAAACAGTTGAGCTATACAGTTCCGTTAGCAGGAAAAGAACTGAATCTGGTTATAAGCGCAGTGAGTGGTATCAGTCTCATTATGGATGGAATGGATCTGGGAACATATCCAGATGGTGCAGGAGCTAATCAAAAAGCTCCTGCCTGGATAGTAGTATTTTATGTATTATATTTTATAGAATATTGGGGAATAATGGGTGGTGCCATAGGAGGCTTGCTGCTCGGAACTGCGGCAGTTGTGACGTTTATGGTTGCTAAAAGTGAGAAGCTTTCTACGGGCGTGAAGTTGGTAATATGCATAGCATTGTATGTTGTTGCTACTGCGTTGGAGCTGGTTATAAGATCTGCATTAGCAGGGGTGTCTGGCCGGTACAGATAAAATAAGGCCACATACCATATGAAAAATCTGTAAGATATTTCGTGTGGTATGTGGCCTTGTTCTTTATCTTGTATAACTAACTAGGAAATTAGGAAATAGTTCCGTTAGCTGAACATGATATAGTAACTGATTTATTTACTGTCTGAAGCAGTACGCCCTTTGAGGAATACTTTTTTCCAACTGCAGTTGCTGTTGCTTTGTTGCCGGATCTTGTGCAACTGGACATAGACGTCTTCCAATATGAACTATTAGAAGTTGCTGCAGCTTTAGCGGATGTGCATTTGCTGGAAGAACCTGTATAACTGAATGTTGCGACAATCTGAAGACTCCAGAGAACGTTTCCGTTGGAATCATTACAGTATACAGTCTTGGAAGCAGTTTTTGTTTTTGTGGCTCTACTCAGAGATGGCTGAGTTGGCATTTCCTCGATAACTTCCACAAATGTAAGAGAGTCATCGCTCGTATCTTCTTCTGCGGCCTTAACAGTTGGAACGTTTATTGTAGACAAACAGATGAAAATCATACAACATATAGCTAATAATCTGCGTAATTTTTTATTCATATTTACTCCTCCGTATCTGTATTATTGTTATTATCATTATTCTGAGTTTCCGAGCTATTATTTAATGGTGCGTCTTCAACAGAATCCATCCATGATTTATCAGATAGATCATTTGGCGCTACACTATTTTGAATGACAATAGTAGTTGATGCAATATCAGTACGCCTGGATATCTGCCATTCCTTATACAACATAACTGATATACATATTGCAAAACCCAGTATAACAGAAAGCGCGGTAATGAAAATATATTTCCCATATTTCTTTCCGTTCATGTTGTGGCATATAGTATCTGCGCCTAAATATTCAATATATGTATTGGCACAATCTTTAGGACTTCCAAACCTTTCAGACAGATGTGATACTGTGATCAACTCGCCTTCAAAACTTACTGCGTAATCATACATAGAACTACGCAGCATATTTAAATATCTCTTTTCCCCCTTTCTGTATATTGGGAACTCTTTTTTAATAGCTTTAATATACTTATCTACAGTTTTTTCGTTTTTTTCATATGCTGAGTTGGCTGAGTTGGTGTTCATTTTCATTCTCCTTTTAATACAATTTCAATATGAACTAATATTATTTTATACTAAAATATCAGAAAATCAATAATGCTTTTGACATTAATAAACAAATTTTGTCAAAATGTGGCTGGTAGTTACAAAAAAGTAAACAAATAAATTTAGAAAAACAAAACCATTGTTGACAAAACGGTTTAAAAGATGTAATACTAAAAATGCAAAATAATTGAATGGAGAAAGATTATGTCGGATAAGATAAATGTCGATACAAGGAAGCTG
>NZ_JAOQJT010000013.1:0-83594 GCF_025567285.1 Coprococcus aceti | reverse complement strand
ATACAATTCAACACACATCATTTTAAACTCATAACTATAACGCATAAAAATACCCTCCTTACTGGTTGTCCAGTAAAGAGGGTACATATCAGATATCGGCGTTTTCTATTCCGATATCAGCAGAGTTTTCTATATATTTTCTACATATTCTTCTATATCTAGTTGTTGGCTGCGTTGTCCACACCTATTACTACGACAATGTCTGCACCTGAAATGTCAACATCTGAAGCAACAGATGAGTCAATATCTGATCTGTCAGCCGTTGCCGCTCCACCCAGAAGGCTTACAAGTCCGCTCACATCATATGAATCTGATGTGTAGATAACTGTTGTTGACTGATCTCCGTTGTCATATGTTCCTATATCTACTGATGTGTATCCATCCGCTGTGAGTGTTGTCTGCCATGTAGCTGCCACACCTGACACGCCTGATGCGTTGAGCACTACTACTTTTGCATCCTTGCCATTTCCTGCATTTGCATCCTCTGTTGAAGCGTCCTGTGAGCTGTCATCCGCTGATGTGTCTGAGCTGTCTGCAGCATCGCCTGAACCTCCAAATGTAGGATCTGACGGATCTGACTCCTCAGTCACGATGCTTGTCTTATTGCCCGTGTCCGATGCGTCTGATTTCTTGCTCTTGCTGACGGTTCGTGCAAGCAGTACGAGCATGACAACTATAGCCACTGCAAGTATGATAACCGCTGCTCTGAGCATTGTATCTAAGAATAATTTCATTACTTTCTTACCCATTATATAGCCTCCATCTCAATATAAATGTATATTCTCATTTGTTAACAAAAACAACTAGAGTATACCAAAGTGCTTTTTTATTTTCAACATTTAATTCGCATGATATACTAGAATTAAATTTTTGTTCACAAATAGCGGAGGTACAGATTTGAAAACAGCGATAATAATTGGCGCCTCGACAGGCATCGGAAGAGCGACAGCACTGGCGCTTTCAAGCAAATATAACAGCATATCTATCACTTCATTCAAACACAAAGAAGAGCTTCTCTCTCTGAGAGACGAACTTATGGCAAAAGGCTGCATCTGTTACTGTGAGACCGGAGACGCCGGGGATATGGAATTTATGGAGAAGTTTATACAAAATACCATAGATCATCTCGGCAACGACATCGATCTCCTCATCAACAATGCCGGCATATCTTATGTGGGGCTTATAAACGATATGACCGCACAGGATTTTGACAGAACCATGAAGTCAAATGTATACTCGGTTTTCAATAGCTGCCGACTCGTGGTTCCTCACATGATCCAGCACCACAAAGGACACATAATCAATATCTCATCCGTGTGGGGAAATGTCGGTGCGTCGTGTGAGGTCGCATATTCAGCCTCCAAGGGTGCTGTAAATTCCTTCTCAAAGGCTCTTGGAAAGGAGCTTGCTCCAAGCGGTATAACTGTCAACGCCATAGCATTTGGCGCAATTGACACCTCCATGAACGGTCATCTGTCACCGGAGGAACGCCAGATGCTGGAGGATGAAATACCTGCAGGAAGAATGGCCATACCTTCTGAAGCGGCAGATTTCATTGTGCACATTGCCGAGTGTGGAGAATACCTGAATGGTCAGGTGATCACATTTGATGGCGCATGGCAATAGGTGCTTTTCATCAAATTTTACAACAGTATAGGCAATTTCGTCCAAATTTCTATTGCTTAATTGTATATATTGCATTAGAATATTTTATATATGTTATAGAATCGGGGTTATAAAATGGGATTTGGATTTGGGAAAAAGAAGAAAAATATTTCATCGGACACAACTCCCGCCGCCGCAGATATCAAGACTACTCTTGACGAGGACGGCAATGTGGAGATTGTTTCCAAAAACTTCAAGATGAAGCCGACACAAAAGCTGGCGGAGCAACCATCCAGTGAAGGGGACACTTGGATCTGCTGGGGATGCGGACAGCCTACGGATCAGGATATCTGTCCTGTCTGCGGTAAGAAACGCACAAAGTAACAACTCACACACACAAGGGGCTGTGAAAAAACTCGATTGAGTTTTTTCGCAGCCCTTTTTTACTTTATTGCAATGCGGTCACTGCGCATCGCTTACATTTATTTTCTCTACACTCTGCTAAAATGTGATTCCAAGAGCATTTATTATGAGTCCCCACGCAAGGCCTGCAGCATACAGCACCACTGCTATCCTTATATTCTCCACAGGTCTATGCCTGTTCATCCTAAAGAGCACCACAAGGCCTACTCCTGCACTCACCAGAAGTCCTGACATCATAGCACCCGCGCTGAGTATTCCCTGAAGATACAGCTCGGTTATTATGACTGATGCCGCACAGTTAGGAATAAGACCCACCAACGCTGCTGCCGCCTCTCCAAGCACAGGCACATCATTGAATATGCGGGCTATGGATTTCTCTCCTACAGCCTCTATGATCACATTTATCACAAGTGAGAATATAAATATAAATATCGCAATCTTTGCAGTGTGCACCAGAGCAGATCTGAATATTCCACCCTCGCAGTCGCAGTGTTCCTGTTCGCACACCTCATGGATATTCTTCTCTCCCAAATGTCCGTGGTCGTGACTGTGCTCATGGACATAGTCATGCACATGTCCCTTTCCTTTCTTCTCAGCAGCATCCTTATACACTATATTCTGTGTATGTATGGAGCTTTCTGCCGCTTTTGCAGTGTCACTGTGCACATGTCCGCCATGGTGTTCGTGTTCATCATGTCCGCCATGTCTGTGGACTGGATCTATCTTCTTTACCTGGACCGGCTTTCTCAGTCTGTCCAGCACAAATCCTACTATATAGCCTGTTATTACGGCTATGACCGCCTTTGTCGCAAGGATCTTCACTATTGTCCCCGCGCTTATCGCGTCATTTGACAGCATGATCGGCAGCATCTCGTCCGAGGTTGACATGAACACGGCTATGAGCACGCCCGCCCCTATCACGCCTCCGCTGTACAGGTTGGATGCCATAAGTGAAAATCCGCACTGTGGCACTATTCCCAGCACTCCGCCAATCAATGGCCCAAGCTTCTCTGCCTTTCCAAGCACATGTGCCTGTCGGCCTGCAGTTTTTCTCTCAAGCCACTCCATGACCACATAGGTGATGAGCAGAAACGGGATGAGCTTCACCGTATCAAACAGTGCATCCTTAAATGAATCTATAAGCAATTCCTTCATATTATAAAACACTCCTTCTCAGATCAGCACTCGTAGATATTGTACCCACAATTGTCCTGACTGAATCCAAAATACTCCTCGTTGGTCATATCCATGAAATAGCTGCATATCACCCTGCATATTCCGTTATGGCAGACAAACAGTACCGACGAATCCGGATAGGTCTCGCGGGTTTCAATTATAAGATCGTACGTTCTCCTGGCAATATCCATCATGGATTCTCCACCAGGATATCTGTATGCGAACATTCTTTTATTGTTCAGGAAATCCCTGTCGTCCCTCTGGACACCCTCATACACACCGTAATCCTGTTCTATAAGCCTTTCATCCGTAAGTACCGGCAAATGCTTTCTCTCCGCCACCGCTCGTGCTGTCTCCTGTGCCCTGGAGAGCGGCGATGCTATTATCACGTCAATAGAGCAGCTATCCAATCTCTCTGCAAGGAGCTGTGCCTGCTGAAGTCCTTTATCTGTAAGAGGGGAATCTGTCCTGCCTCAGACCTTATTAAGTCTGTTCCATTCCGTCTCTCCGTGTCTTGCAACATATAACTTCATATGTTTTCTCCTTCCAGTCATATTGAATATCTGCTCTTTCTCCCAACTGTGTATTAACTACAAAAATCTCATGTCTTTATAATATTAAGCATTTTTGCAAATTAATCAACTGTTTTCGGCTATTAAAGCGTCTGGAATTATCTTCTATATGCTCATGCTGTCTGAGCTCGAACTATTGTCTTTGTTCTGTGAACTGCCATTTGCGCTGTCATTCTGCCCATTATCTAAATCACCATCCGGTCTCTGCATATTTCCATCATCTGAATTGCCACCTGGTCTCTGCATATTTCCATCATCTGAGTTGCCGCCCGGTCTCTGCATTCCGCCATTATCTAAATTGCCGCCCGGTCTCTGCATTCCGCCTGAGCCCTCGCTGTATGTAATATCATCCAGTATAAATGTACTGCTCTGGTCACCGACAGTCAAAGTGTAGTTATCCCCCTGTTTCATGTCTGATGTGCTGATAACAACCGAGTTAAATTTCTTGTCCGCCTTGTAGCTGAGCACTTCTTTGCCATCGGAATCGGTGAGTGTGATCGTCTCTCCGGCGTCTATCCACTCGTCAAAGTTGACCAGAGCCGAGCACTGTGTGGACTCATCTCCAAATCCCTGTGCCATACCAGAACCACCTACAGCCACGATCTCGCCGCCTGTTATCGCAGCACAGATTCCGTAGTCCATCGCGCCATTGCCATTGTCCGAAGGGCCGAGTACATGTACGCTGCCTCCTGTAATTCCAATGTAGCCATTGGAATCTATTCCATCACCGTTGGCATTTATATTTATCGTTCCTCCTGTTATAAGAATATATGCATCACTGTCGGCATCCATGTCCACTCCGTCCATACCCGGGCCGCCTCCAAAACCATCATGGTTGTCTCCCGAGCCTGAGCTGCCTCCAGCTGCATTGAAGCCGTCATCACTGGATATCACATCTATATCACCGCCAGTCACAAGGATCTTATCCCCCTCTACCCCCTCACAACTCTTAGATACATCTATATCTCCACCAGTTATTATCAGAAGTCCCTCCGCATGGATCGCGTCATCGCCAACCGATATGTTGATATCTCCGCCTTCTATATATACATATCCATCCTGCTGGTCGTCATTTCCCGCATGTATACCATCCTCATCACAACTCAGGTTAAATGTTCCATCCGCAATTCTCACGCTATCCTTGCCGTTCAGGCAGTGGTCCTGACTGTATATGGTATAAGTGCCGCCTGTAACCACCAAGTCATCCTTGGACACGATTCCATGTCCCGTGTTATCCTTGACCGTCAGGCTTCCAGTGCCATTAAGTGTGAGATCACATTTGGCAAATATCACAGCGTCCACATTATTGTCATCCGTCTGGATGTAGTCTCCGGATACCGTAAGACTGTTCCCTGCCCCTTCCGCCAACGTAACAAATACCTTGTCAGCGTTCTTTGCATATATAGCCGCATAGTCCGCAGCCATGATCGATACTCCGTCAAGTACAAGTTGAACCTTATCATCATCGCCCGCATCCACCACGATGGTGCCGTCTGTGAGTGTCCCTGACAGAACGTATACACCGGCCGCTTTGATAGTCACCACTCCATCCTCGATCTGAACATTTGAACTATTACATGCGGCTGTCTTTCCCGATAATGTTATCTTTACAGCCTCGCTCTCATCATAGTTTCCCGCCAGATCCCGCTTCGTGAACATATCTGTTATATCTATAGCCGCATCGCTCATGGCTTCATCTATAGCCGCCTGCATTTCCTCCACAGTCATCTCTGTCTTTACACTGGTATTCTCTGCATCCGCACTGCCATTTGGGCTTTCTTTATCAGCGTCCGTCTCTGTGCTCACATCACTTGTCACCTCAGTATCAGAAGTCGAGCTTGTGCTCTGGCTGGTTGAACATCCGGCAAGCATTGCCATGCACATGGCCGCTGTCAACCCTATAGCCAGACATTTGCGGATTCCCGCTATATGTCTCATATATTTATTCTTCCTCATACGATCATCTCCTTACTAAGTATCTGCCTTATCAACTGACTTCTACAATGTCATGTCCCCCGAATCCACCTGCGCCAGCATGATCTCAAGGTTGCCATTTCTCACTCTGAGCTTATCTATCATATCCTTCTGATTTGTGTGCTTCTTAAGCTTCACCACATATGTAAGCTTGAACAGGCTTCCCATGTTGGTCGTCTTCACATTTATCAGTCTGTAACTGTCTGTACAGTCGGCAAGTATCTCATCAAATGCCTCTGTATAGTCGAGATTTTCAGGCACGGTGATCTTCAGGGCTCTCTCTTCATCCCTTCCGCCGCCAAATCCAGTAAGGCTGCAAATGAACATCGCTCCGCCTAGTATGGCGGCAAATAATACTGCATATCCTATAAATCCCATTCCGGTCACAAGTCCTGCTCCCATCGCAAGGAATATGGCGCATATCTCCTTTGCCGAACCTGGAACCGATCTGAACCTTACAAGGCTGAATGCACCTGCCACAGCAACACCCGCGCCAACATTGCCATTTACCATCATGATCACCACGCACACAACCGCAGGTATAAGTGCCAATGTCACCAAAAAGCTCTGTGTATATTTACTCCTAAACGCGTACACCCCTGCAAGGAATACGCCTATCACAAGAGATACCGCTATGCAGATCAGAAACTCCTGCACCGTTATCGTTGTCGCCGTTCCAAATATACTGTCAAATAATCCTGTCATCTTCTATCTCCTCCTGTCTATGTTTGCCACTTTATCATTTAAATAATTCGTCTTTTTTAGTTTCTGGCTTTAAATGTATATGATCCACTTATGTCAGCCTACCATCTGTTTATACGCCTCTCCATACTTTGAAAATGACGTCTTGTATGCTCCATACTTTGTCAGCAGATGTGACAGCCACAGCGGGAACCCGCCTGACATCTTGATCTCCATCAACACCTTATATTCTGGTATGACCTTGTGCCCATATGGTTCTTTCTGAAGTGTCAGATCGTCATTCTGCCACAGTATATTGTAATCAAACGTGATCCTGAGCTCCGGATCATCTATTCCTTTGTAGGAATCTCTCTCATACGAGAGAACCACCGCAGGCTCCAGATCCTTGTACACCTGCATGAAGTAATCTATCTCCCTTCCTATCTGACAATCCTCGTGCAGCGGCTGACCGCCCACCAGATAATCCATGGCCTCCTGTTCATGCACCTCCAGCCTCCTTTTGTACACAACAGATTTGTATTTCTTCTTAAGCTCAATAAAAACCTCTGAATCGTCATCCGGGACTCCATAGCTTCTGAGCCTGAGCTTCTCTTTGTAAACCGGCTTTTCTATGGAGTCTCTGATGAGCCTGCGGGAAGGAGTGTCAAAATATATGTTAATGATCTGGCTATGCGCAAACCTGTCCGGCTGCATATACCTTATCATTTCGCTCATTATCTGCTCGTACTGTTCTCTATCTAACATGTACTTAAGTTCATATCTTTTAAACGTGTTGTCTGCCATAAGCATCATCCTTTCTTGTCTTATCTCCTCTTGATGATGCTATAATAGCCTGTAAAACTTAAACGAACTTTAAATATAAAAAATTGTCTTCGGTGACTCCTGTTGGTGTGTATTCTCTACGTTGTATATCCAATCGGTAGTGCCGGCGACCGAACTTTGACGCTTCTGTGCCGCCGCAGAGAGCTAGGCGCCCTTATCGTGCTTGGCGCGGCGTGCACGATGGAAGCAAAGTCAAAGTGAGGGTAGACAAACGTGATTGTATATACAACATAGAGATTACACCAACAGAAGTCACCTAAGACAACCGCAACGCAAAAACGCCCATCTGCGGATCACTCCACAGATGGACGTCTATAGTCTTATATTATAATCTTATGTCTAGTTGATTTGAAGATGTGGCTCTCGTCAAATGCTTATGATTAGCAAACACCCTGAGCAAGCATAGCGTCAACAACCTTCTCGAAGCCGGCGATGTTAGCACCTGCAACATAGTCTGCGTTTCCGCCAACTGTCATGTCGTATCTCTTTGCTGCATCTGAGATGTTAGCGTAGATTGTCTCCATGATTCCCTTGAGCTTGCCATCAACTTCCTCGAATGTCCATGAAAGTCTCTCGCTGTTCTGGCTCATCTCAAGAGCTGATGTAGCAACACCACCTGCATTTGCAGCCTTACCACCAACGAAGAGAACACCATTCTCCTGAAGGTACTTAGTAGCCTCAAGAGTTGTAGGCATGTTAGCGCCCTCTGTTACTGAGATAACGCCGTTTGCAACAAGCATCTTAGCATCGTCAAGGTTAAGCTCGTTCTGTGTAGCACATGGAAGAGCAAGGTCACACTTGATTGACCATACGCCGTGATCATTTGCATCCTTCTTTACATGGTACTCAGCTGATGGTCTAGCAGCAGCATAAGCATCAAGACGTGCTCTCTTAACTTCCTTAACTTCCTTAAGAAGTGCAACATCGATTCCTTCTGGATCGTAGATCCAACCTGTAGAATCTGAACATGTAACACACTTAGCACCTAACTGATGTGCCTTCTGGATTGCGTAGATTGCAACATTACCAGCACCTGATACTGCACAAGTCTTGCCTGCGATATCAATGTCATGATCCTTTAACAGTGCGTTTGTAAGGTAAAGCAGTCCGTAACCAGTAGCCTCTGTACGAGCAAGTGATCCACCATATGTAAGTCCCTTACCTGTGAGAACTCCCTCGTATGATCCACGGATTCTCTTGAACTGACCGAACATGAAACCGATCTCTCTAGCGCCTGTTCCGATATCTCCAGCTGGAACATCGACATCAGCACCGATATACTTGCAAAGCTCTGTCATGAAGCTCTGGCAGAATGCCATGATCTCTCTGTCTGACTTACCCTTAGGGTCGAAGTCTGAACCACCCTTACCACCACCGATTGGAAGTGTTGTAAGTGAGTTCTTGAAAACCTGCTCGAAACCAAGGAACTTAATGATACCAAGGTTTACTGATGGGTGAAGTCTGAGACCTCCCTTGTATGGTCCAATGGCATTGTTGAACTGTACACGGAAACCTCTGTTGACCTGTACCTGTCCGTTGTCATCTACCCATGGTACTCTGAACATGAGCTGTCTATCTGGCTCTGTGATTCTCTCGAGGATAGCATTCTTTCTGTAAAGCTCCTCATTTGCCTCGATACAAGGTCTGAGTGAATCAAGAACCTCTGTTACTGCCTGTAAGAACTCAGGCTGATCTGCATTCTTCTTCTGTACTATCTCGAGTACTTCATCAACATATGACATAGTAAAAATCCTCCTAAACTGATTATATATCGTGACCTGTTAATTATTTCCTGACCACGCTCCCTATTATAGTATAGGAAATTAAGATTGTAAAGAAAAAACTTGTGAAATCTAAGTATTTTTTTGTTTTTGCTTAATTTTCCCCTGTTTTTATCAATTAAGCTTATTATTTATAAACATTCTTCTTGTTTTGGGGTATTTCCCGCTGAGTTAAACGTCTAAAGTCTTTTCGACACAGTTTTCACTTTTTACTTCTTCTCCTCATCGTGGTGAAGATCATTCTTCCAGTATCTGCATCTGTGCTTTACATTTGTGGAGAATACGATCTGAGTCTTTGTCTTGCCAAATCTCTGAAGTTCACCAACAAAATGATCGAGATCTGCTGTTGTCTTGAAACGTACCTCAATGAGCATTGAGTAATCTCCTGTCACACAGTTGCACTCCACAACATTTAACACGCTGTCTATATATGGATAGAACTCAGCCTTCTGCTCAGGTGAAACCTCCAGATTGATAAACGCCTTGATATAATGACCCATAGCCTCCGGGTTGAGCTTGGTCGTAAATCCCTCAAGCACGCCCTCGGCAAGCATCCTGTCTATTCTTGTTCCAACTGCTGTAGGTGACATGGACACCTCAGCGCCTATATCCTTGAGTGATACACGTGCATTGTCCTGAAGCATGGCAAGTATCTTCTCATCCACCTCATCCAGTCTGTAGTATATCAGTTCTTTCTTTTCCATAAGATGTCTTCTCCTTCTCACTTTCTAAGGCAATTACAATATTATCCTACATAACCGCAATTGTCCTTTTCCCTATTCAAGCACCTTATCTCGTGGTGCAACTTGTGTTTCACAATCATATTAGCATATTTACTTAAGATTATAAATGTGTAGTGTCATTATATACCCTGCTCTGCGCAAATTACAACCTGATTTTTATGTATATTTACCGTTATACCCAACCTGGATTTTTACCCATAAGTTTTCGTCATTTTACGATATAATTATCCTCAAGCCAGTGCGCCACCCCATCCTCATCATTTGATGATATAACCGATGTGGCATACCTTTTTAGCTGTTCATCAGCATTTTGCACTGCGTAGCTTTCGTCAGCAAGTTCAAACATATCTATATCATTCCTGCCATCTCCAAAGGCAACCACCCTGTCGCATTCCAGAAGTTCCTGCAACTGTTTTATTGCATTTGCCTTAGATGCTGCAAACGGCATGATCTCCAGCCATTGTTCATCTGTATAAATGTCTTTCTGATATACACAGTGAAATTTATCCTTATACTTATCGTACAACGATTTTAATTTTTCCGGACTGTCAATGCAGGTTATGTAGAAAATATCTCCCACTTTCAAGTTCTCTGCTGACTTTACGATATTTGTCCTGACATCCCCCTGCCTGCTGAGCAGGAATTTCTTCATACCATCTGTGCACAGCTCCGGAACATACGAAAATTTCTCCTTGCCATCTATCCGCGCATACACTATCGGAAATATCTGATTACCGAACAGATCGTCAAGCACTGATCCTACCGATTCATCAAAGTAATTTGCAGCAAGGACTTCACCGGTAACATTGTCTACGATAAACGCCCCATTGTATACGATCAGTGGAATTTCTGCCCGCAGTCCGCTTGTCACCTTCTTAGCTGTGATAAGGGAGCGCGCCGTGGCATAAGAGAATATCATTCCTCTATCTGTCAGATTATTGATTACACTGTTTGTATACTCGGATGTGGTCTCATCGCTGCGAAGAAGCGTACCGTCCAGATCTGATACATATAAAGTTTTCATGTTGTCACCCACCTATCACAATTTTTCTGCAATACATACTATATTTCTACAACTCACACATTTTCATACAACGTGCATTATTTCTTATAATGCTTTCGTTTTCCCACAATTCACTCGATTTCCTACTACCCACTAGATTTTCAATTTTCTACTACATACTAGTTTCCATAACACTCTATCTTCTGTACAGGATTTCCACATCGCCGTCCACGAATCCAGCGGCAACAGCCTCGTACTTCTTAAGTTTCTCAGCATATTTTCCTTCTGTGAGATACTTTCTGATCATCTCACAGGAAATATCAAGTATCTTCTCCCAGCCTACACCCTGCTGCCATTCGTACAGATCTTCCCCTGTCGTGAACTCCTCGTAACAATTCCAGTCCTCGTCCTCCTCGTCAAAATAAGTTGAACTTATCAACTGGATCGACCAATGCAAGTCCACCTCTTCATATATATTGAAGTTGATCGCCACCCCCGGCAGCGGCATATTCTCATCTAAAATTCTGTCTAACCATTTTGCAAATTCATCATACATAACTAATCCCCCGTATATAAAACAAAGCTGATGTGAAGTATTCTCTATACACATCAGCCTCGTTTTATGACTCTATATAATTATTACTTGTTGTTCTTGATGTACTCATCAATTCCCTTTGCACCAGCTCTACCAGCTTCCATTGCAAGTATAACTGTTGCAGCACCTGTTACGGCATCGCCACCGGCATATACGCCTTCCTTGGTTGTCTGTCCGTTTGCCTCTTCTGCAACGATACACTTCCACTTGTTTGTCTCAAGTCCCTCTGTTGTAGATGAGATAAGTGGGTTTGGTGAAGTTCCAAGTGACATGATTACTGTGTCAACGTCCATTGTGAACTCTGAATCTGGAATCACAACAGGTCTTCTTCTGCCTGATGCGTCTGGCTCACCGAGCTCCATCTTCACACACTTCATACCGCATACCCAGCCGTTCTCATCCTCAAGGATCTCTGTTGGGTTTGTGAGGAGATCAAATATGATTCCCTCTTCCTTAGCATGATGAACCTCCTCAACTCTGGCTGGGAGCTCCTCCTCTGAACGTCTGTATACGATATGCGTCTCAGCGCCAAGTCTGAGTGCTGTTCTTGCTGCATCCATAGCAACATTTCCACCACCGACAACGGCAACCTTCTTACCTCTCATGATAGGTGTATTTGAATTCTCGTCAAATGCCTTCATGAGGTTGCTTCTTGTGAGGTACTCATTTGCTGAGAATACGCCGTTGGCATTCTCGCCTGGGATACCCATGAACTTAGGAAGTCCTGCACCTGATCCGATGAACACTGCGTCAAATCCCTCATCCTCAAGGAGTGAGTCGATTGTGACTGACTTTCCTACTACTACATTTGTCTCTATCTTAACACCAAGTGACTTGATGTTCTCGATCTCCTTGGCAACTACCTTCTCCTTTGGAAGACGGAACTCTGGAATTCCGTATACGAGAACTCCGCCCGGCTGGTGAAGTGCCTCGAATATAGTTACATCGTAACCCATCTTTGCAAGATCTCCGGCTGCTGTCACACCTGAAGGGCCTGATCCGATGACCGCCACCTTGTGACCATTCATCTCCTTTGCAGGCTCTGGCTTGATTCCGTTCTCACGGGCCCAGTCAGCAACAAATCTCTCAAGCTTACCGATGGATATCGCCTCGCCCTTGATTCCTCTGATACACTTCTGCTCACACTGTGTCTCCTGTGGACATACACGGCCACATACAGCAGGAAGTGCTGATGACTCGCTGATGATCTTGAATGCCTCAGCGAAGTTGCCTTCCTTGACCTGAGCTATAAATCCAGGGATATTGATAGATACAGGACAGCCATTCATACATGGGGCGTTCTTACATCCTATACATCTTGAAGCCTCAGCCATAGCCTCCTCTTCATTATATCCGTAACAAACCTCTTCAAAATTCTTTGCACGTACCTGTGGCTCCTGCTCGCGAACCGGCACTCTCTTCCAAACATCTACTTCTATAGCCATTACTTGTCACCTCCACAGTTTCCACATCCGCCATGATGTGTATCGCCCTCTTTTGCTGCAAGGAATGCTCTGCCCTCTACAGTCTTGTAGAGCTGCTGACGCTGCATAGCCTCCTCAAAGTTCACCTTGTGACCGTCGAACTCTGGTCCGTCTACACATGCGAACTTAACCTCTCCGCCTACTGTTACACGGCAGGCACCACACATACCTGTTCCGTCTACCATGATAGGGTTAAGGCTGACAACTGTAGGGATCTCAAGCTCCTTTGTGAGCTTACATACGAACTTCATCATGATCATAGGGCCGATGGCAACACACACATCATACTTGTTGCCAGCGTCTACAAGCTTCTGGATCTCATTTGTAACGACACCCTTGCTTCCATATGAACCGTCATCTGTCGTGATATACAGGTTGCCGGCTACCTTCTTCATCTTATCCTCAAGAATGATGAGTGACTTGTTTCTTCCTCCGACGATGACGTCAGCTTCGATGCCCTGCTCGTGGAGCCACTTTACCTGTGGGTATACAGGCGCTGTTCCAACACCACCTGCAACGAAGAGGATCTTCTTTTTCTTGAGTTCTTCTATATCCTCCTTGCAGAACTCTGATGGACATCCAAGTGGTCCAACGAAATCCGCAAATGAATCTCCAACCTTCTTATTCTTCATCATCTCTGTAGCAGCTCCAACTACCTGGAATACTATAGTGATGGTTCCGTCCTCTCTTGAGTAATCGCAGATAGTGAGAGGGATTCTCTCTCCATCCTCTGAACCTCTGACAATTACAAACTGTCCCGGAAGACATTTATTTGCAACTCGTGGTGCAACCACGTCCATGAGGTATATGGTCTCTGTCAACTGTTCAACCTTAGTAATCTTATACACTCTGTGCTCCGTCCTTTCCGACAGCCAAATTCTGACTGTTATGATCATTTTATTCTGTAAATGGGTGCAAACGCCCCTATTTATACACGTACGTACTTAATTTAGCAAAAAATATCAACAAAATCAAGGTATATGTAAAAATAGCACTGTTCTAAAAATTATCCTCAGGTGCAAAAAATCCCGCCAAAAGAGAAAATTTTCTCTCTGGCAGGGACTATTATATCTTACTTTATATTACTGTCTCTTTCTCTTCGCCTTGGCCTTGAGTGCTTCCTCTTTCCTTCTCTCGTTCTCCTGAATTATAAGCTTCTTCATTCCCTCCAGCTTTTTCTGGTTCAGCCTTATCTGCTCAAGCTCGCTCTCCGCTACCTGCTGCGCCTCTTTGCTCTGGAAGGTGACAAACTTATCAAATGCTCCCGGATAGGCAAATGTCTTTTCTACATTATTATAAGAAAATACAATTCTTATATGGCTTCCATCACATTCCATCACACTGCCTTCACCAAACTTCACATGGTTTACTTTTTCATTCTCAAACATTATTACATCCTCCTATCCATATTATTTCCATCTACAATACTGTTAAAACAAACTCACTAAAATTACGATATGATGCACTTGTCTGTTTCGATCTGCAAGGCTGACTCTGTTCACTATGTGTTCTTCCTACTACTAATTATACTGTAACAAAAAAATCGGCACTTTTTCCAGTTAAAAATGCCGACTTTTTTTATTTTCGTGAAAATAGTCACTAAGAGTCATGGTTTTTGTTCATTATTGATTTCTCAAACACATGAACCATACAAAAATGTACTCATATTTTTACCAAGCCATATTGTGCACTTTTATCTATCTTGCATTTGCTTTGAGAAGTTCCGCAACCTCCGTCTCTGTTGCAAGTGAGAGTGCCTTTGCTGCCAACTCATCTGCTTCAGCCTTCGACCACTTGGCTATCGTTCCTCTTGTCGCAAGGACTGAAGTGGCACTGACTGAAAACTCTCCCAGTCCAAATGATATAAGGAGAGGTATGAGCAACGGATCTGCTGCTGCCTCACCGCACATGCCTACCATGATGCCCGCTGCATTTGCCGCCTCGATGATATTCTTCATGGAGCGGAGAACTGCAGGATTGTAGGACGAGTACAGATACGCAACCTTTGCATTGCCTCTGTCGACCGCCATGGTGTACTGTGTCAGGTCATTTGTGCCTATACTGAAGAAGTCTGCCTCCTTTGCGAGCAGGTCTGCTATGAGACTTGCCGCAGGAGTTTCTATCATTGCACCGACCTGGATATCCTTATTGTATGCTATATTCTCTGCATCAAGCTCAGCCATGAGCTCCTTAACAAGAGCCTTCACGCTTCTGATCTCATCAACACATGTGACAAGCGGTACCATGATCTTGATATCGCCAAATGCACTTGCGCGGAGAAGTGCCCTCAGCTGTACTCTGTATGAATCTTTATTCTGCAGACAATATCTCACTGCTCTGAAACCTAAGAACGGATTGTCCTCTTTCTCAAGTCCAAGGTATGGGATATCCTTGTCACCACCCACATCAAGGGTTCTGATGATGACTTCTCTGCCCTCCATGGTCTCGGCAGCCGCCTTGTACGCCTGGAACTGCTCTTCCTCAGATGGGAGCTCCGATGCGCCCATGAACAGGAACTCTGTTCTGAAAAGGCCAACGCCCTCTCCATCACATGCAGCAACCTGCTTTGCATCCTCCGGATTACCGATATTGCCATACAAATGTACCTTTGCGCCATCAGCTGTGACTGTGTCTTTGCCTCTATATACCTCAAGAAGAGCCTTGTCACTTAAGTACTTCTCTCTCTTTGCCTGATATTCATCTACCTCTTCCTGGGACGGATCAAGTATGCAGATTCCATCGCATCCGTCAACTACTGCTGTCATTCCATCTGAAACCATGTCAACTATTCCATCCACGCTGAGTACCGCCGGTATCTCAAGTGCTCTCGCAAGAATAGCTGAGTGGGATGTCTTGCCGCCAACCGCAGTGATGATTCCTGCCACATTCTCCTTGACGATTCCTGCTGTCATGGAAGGGGTGAGATCCTCAGCCACAAGGATAGTTCCAGCTGGAACCTCTGATATGTTCATGTCCGGCGTGCCAGTAAGTATCTTGAGCATTCTCACCTTGATGTCGCCGATATCCGTTGCTCTCTGTCTTGTGAGCTCATCATCCGCCATCTGGAACATTCCGGCAAACATATCGCATGTGCTCTCAAATGCAGCCTCTGCACAGGTTCCGCTCATAATCGCGCCCTTTGTGATCTCATCCATCCCCGGATCTGTGAGGAGCAGTATGTGCCCCTCAAGGATCTCCGCATTGTGCTCTCCGACACTCTCCTTCATGGCCTCTGCCATGGCATGTGTCTTCTCTGTAAATGCTGCAACTGCATCGTCATATCTCTTAATCTCTGCATCTGTATCTGTGATTGTTCTGTTCTCATATTCCGGCTTTGCGTCAGATATGATCACAACCTTTCCAACGCCGTAGCCGGCTGAACCCGCGATTCCTTTATTCATAAGAAAACCTCCAATTATTCTCTATACAACAAATGGTACTCAATCTGAGTACCATTTGTCCGTAACATTTACTGAAGTCTGATATCAGATTTCACTTATCATTTCCCTGCTGCGACGTCAGAACATCTACATGTCCTACTCGCCGAATCCTGACTCGATGAGCTCAACTGCCTTTGCAAGAGCCTCCTTCTCGTCTGCACCGTCACACTCTACTGTAACCTCAGCACCACACTTGATGCATGCTGCGATGATGAGCATTACGCTCTTGGCATTGATCTTCTTGCCTGCTACATCGAGAGTTACTGCGCATGAGAACTTTGTCATCTCCTTTGCAAATACTCCTGCTGGTCTCATGTGAAGTCCCTGTTCATTTACTACTTTTACTGTCTGTGCTACCATAATTTCTTCTCCTTCTTTTACGGACGGACCACCGGTATTCATTATGAAGCTTTGGGCTAATGACACATCCTTTTCAGGGTCGCTCCCGCTTATTTCGACCTGCAGCGGTACTAAGGTGCCGCTTATCGCGCCACCTAAGGATCGGCGGTCTCAAATTCCCTTCAAAGGATGTGTCAGTATCCAGCAGCCAATCTATTCTGTGCGTGGTCCTGTCTCTTAATAAAATCTTATATTTGTGGAATTTCGTGAAATAATCCTGTTTCATTCTAACCATATGGTATCACAGCCAGATGACCTGCCATCTTTACTTGATCCATATTTTTATCAGATTTCTTTCGCAAACCCCAATTGTATAAATTATAACATTCTGTCGTTTTCTGTGCATTACTTTTGTGCATTTTTTTACTCCTGCACGTTTCTCTTGATAAGACCGAGCATGATACATGTGATCACTGATCCTACAAGCCATGAGATGATGTATGGTAACCAGTTGCCTACTGTTGCGAATACAAAGATTCCGCCGTGAGGTGCCATCAGTGTACATTTGAACGCTGCTGACATTCCACCTGCAACTGCTGCGCCTACGAGTGTACATGGTATTACGTGGAGTGGATCTGCAGCTGCAAATGGTATTGCACCCTCTGTGATGAATCCACATGACATTACAATATTTGATACTGTTGAGTTTCTCTCTGCCTTTGTGAACTTCTTAGGGAAGAAGATACATGCAAGAGCAATTCCAAGTGGAGGTACCATACCACCTACCATAACTGATGCCATTGAGATATAGCATGCCTGAACTGCTGGATCTGAGAGCTGTGCGCCGCCTGCGACAAGCTCTGACGCTGTTGCGAGAACCATTGTTCCGTATACATAAGCTGCCTTGTTGATAGGGCCGCCCATGTCTATCGCCATCATACCGCCGAGGATGATTCCAAGTGGGATGAGAAGATTTTTATTTGCAAGGGCTGTCAGCATATCTGAAAGTCCTGTATTGATCAATCCAATAATCGGATTGAGTACAAATATCATAAGTACTGCAACTATAAACATACCAACAAGTGGATATATAAGTGTTGGCTTGATTCCCTCCAGTGACTTAGGGAATTTGGAGCAGATCTTTCTAAGAAGAAGAACTACATATCCTGCAAGGAAACCTGCTGCGATACCGCCGAGGAAACCTGATACTGTATTTCCGCCGCCTTCTGCGACGAATCCAAACTTTGATATAAATGACTGGAAGCCGCCAAGGTTATCTCCTGCCCATACATAACCGGACAAGGCTGCATTTCCGGAAGATGCCAGGATACCGCCGAGGAAACCAACCGCAAGTCCAGGTCTGTCTGCTATAGACTCTGCTATAAATCCTGCAAGCACCGGAACCATCACGCCCATCGCCAGGCCACCGGCATACTTGAAGAATGCTGAGAGCGGGGTCATGGAACCGAAGTTGGATCCACCTGTTGCACCAAATCCGCAAAGTGTATCTATAAGGAATGCAAGAGCTGTGAGGATACCACCGCCGATTACGAATGGGAGCATGTGTGATACTCCGTTCATAAGATGCTTGTATATTCTGCTTCCTACACTGCCATTTGCACTGCTTGACTCTTTTCTGCCACCCTCCTCGTGGTGAACAGGAACCTGACCATCCACGATCTTCTGTATGAGCTCCTCAGGCTTGTGTATTCCGTCTGCCACTCTTGTGAAAAGAACTGGCTTTCCATCAAATCTTGCTGTTTCAACACTCTTGTCAGCTGCAACTATGATACCATCACAGTTTGCGATCTCTTCATCAGTAAGTATATTTTTTGCTCCGCCTGAGCCATTTGTCTCAGCCTTTAAGGCATATCCCATCTTGGCGCCGGCCTTCTCAAGTGCCTCGGCTGCCATATATGTGTGAGCTATTCCTGTAGGACACGCTGTAACGGCAAGCACTCTAAAGCCTTTCTTCTCAGGAGCCTTCTCAACTGCCTTTTCCTCAGGCTTCTCTGCTGTCTCCTCTGGGAACTTTGCGTTCTCGTATTTGTCAACGACTGCAAGGAATGCATCCTTGTCAGCTGCCTTCAGAAGCTCTGCTCTGAAGTCCTCATCCATGAGAAGCATAGACAGTCTTGAAAGTACCTCAAGATGTACATCTGATCCGCTCTCCGGTGCTGCGATCATGAAGAACAGGTTTGATGGCTGTCCATCCAGTGAATCGTAATCAACTCCATCAGGGACTGTCATAGCTGCAAGTCCAGGTCTCTTGACCGCCTTGTTCTTGGAGTGAGGGATCGCTATTCCTTCTCCTATAGCTGTTGAGCCCTCTTCCTCTCTCTTAAGTATTCCTTCTTTATATATTTTCTTGTCTGAGATGTTTCCCGCTGCATCGTGCAGGTTTACAAGGTAGTCGATCGCTGCATCCTTTGAATCTACCTTTACACCCAGAGCAATGCTTTCTTTTGATAAAAGCTCTGTGATTCTCATAAGCGTAACCTCCTCTTAAATAATCAGCCGCATCCACATATACTGTCATGCGGTGGTTTCTCTCGTAAGTATTCCTTCTCATGACGGAAAACCTACGTTTTACTATAACTGCTTGTAGAGCTCCTCTACTTTGTCCGCTGTGGCAAGGCCTTCTGAAAATGCTGTTGCACTTCCTGTTGCTGTTCCTCTCTTCAGCGCTTCCATATAATCGTGATCCTTCAGGTAGCTTGCTGTAAATCCTGCCACCATGGAATCACCTGCACCTACTGAGTTCACAACCGTTCCCTTTGGAACTCCGATCTTGTGAACTTCTCCTGTCTCTGTGATGAGTATTGCTCCGTCCCCTGCCATGGATATGAGTACATTTCTTGCACCCATGACCTGGAGTTTCTTCGCATACTCAACGATCTCGTCATCGCTCTTTAAGACTACTCCAAACATCTCGCCAAGCTCATGGTTATTCGGCTTGATGAGGAATGGATGGAACTTCAATACATTGAGCAGAAGATTCTTTGTCGCATCCACCACGATGTCGATGTTCCTGTTCATAAGTTTCTCCATGATCTGCTCGTATATGTCAGATGGAAGTGAAGCAGGGATGGTTCCCGCAAGTATCAGGCAATCTCCCGACTGGAGCTTGTCCAGCTTGTCAAACATCTGCTGAAGCTCATCTTTCTTAATGTCGGGTCCCTGTCCGTTGATCTCTGTCTCCTGTTCTGCCTTGATCTTGACATTTATCCTGCTGAGACCATTCTTCAGCTGGATAAAATCTGTCTTAACTCCCATGGTCTTGACTCCGTCCTCGATCTCCTTACCGGTAAATCCGGCAACAAAACCGAGAGCTACGGAATCAACTCCTATGTTCTTAAGTACGGTTGAGACATTGATACCTTTGCCGCCATAGAATATGGTTTCTGACTTACTTCTGTTCACCATTCCAAGCTCAAGGCTGTCCATCTTGACAACATAATCGAGCGCTGGATTGAATGTCACCGTATAAATCATTATCTGAGTACCTCCTTTACAACTGTGGCGTCTATGTACTTATCATTTACAAGTCTGTCCGTGATAATACAGGCTTTTTCGATTGCCGCAAATGTCACCGCTGTCACCTTGTCAAACTTGCTGCTGTCGGCAAGGACTATGCTGGCATAAGATCTGTTCACCGCTTCCATCTTCACCATAGCCTCTTCCACATCGACCGTTGTGAATCCATAATCCATATGGATTCCATTTGTTCCAAGAAAGCACTTTGTGAAATTGAACTTTTTCATGGAATTGACCGCCTCGGCTCCGATGATTGCCTCTGTGATCGGCTTTACAAGTCCGCCTATCATATACGTTCTGAGGTTCTTCTTGAGAAGCCGCTTGGCATGTGCTATTCCATTGGTGACAAATGTAGCATTTGTTTCGCCGATATAGTCGATCATGAGAGCCGTGCTGGTTCCTGCATCTATAAATATGAAATCTTCATCATTGATCATAGTTGCCGCGTATTTTGCAATGGCACTTTTCTCTTCGACGTTGAGCTGTGCCTTGGCTGAAACCGGTGCCTCATTGGTGATATATTCATGCTCAATCGCCTTGGCACCACCATGGAATCTCTTGATCTTACCCATATCGTCCAGAGCTATCAAATCTCTTCTTATAGTAGATTCTGACGCTCCCGTGATCTCCGTGAACTCTGCAACTGTCATAGACTTTCTCTCTTTCAGTGCATCTAAAATCGCTGTGTATCTATCCTCGGTCATCATAATAATTGCCTCCTGCCTTTTAAGTATGTCTCCTGTATATGTGTTTTCGTGTTTGTGTATTTTCTTTTTTCGTGGCTTTTCAGAATGCATATATCTGCATCCGGTGCTTTTAACTTTTCTTTAGGATAACATATTTTTTGACTGTTTTCAATTATTTGTGATTGTTTCAAGGTGATTTTTACTTGATTTCAGTCACTTTCAATCAATCTATATGCATAATATCATCGTAAATGAAGATTGTCAATCATTATTCTGCATATTTTTGAAGATTTCTGAATTATTTTGATTGTTTTTGACTATTTGCAGGTTTGGTACTCGTTTTGCAGCTTCCAACACACAAAAATAAGACACAGACCAAATCTGATCCGTGCCTTACTCTGCGTTATCAATCTATGATTATTCTGCCACATCCGCAGGATTGACATGCACCATCACATGCTTTACCTTTGGAAAATTCTTCTCTATTCCCTCATGGACCTCTTCCGCTATCTCATGCGCATGTCTTAATGTATATGAACCGTTTACACCTATCTCCACATCTACATATATTTTGTTGCCAAATATCCTTGTGTGAAGAAGATCAACACTGAGAACTTCTTTCTGGGCGAGCACAAAATCCCTCATCTCTTTCTCTGTCTCTTCATCGCATGAGTGATCCACCATCTTATCCATGGCATCCTTGAAGATATCGTATGCCGCCTTAGCTATGAATACAAAGATAACAATACTTGCAATGGAATCCATAACCGGGAATCCCATCATCGCACCACCGATACCGACAAGCGCGCCGACCGATGACAGCGCATCTGATCGGTGATGCCATGCATCTGCCATAAGTGCGCTTGAATCTATCTTCTTCGCATAGTGTCTTGTGTACCAGTACATTATCTCCTTTGTGACAATGGATACAACAGCCGCCACCAGTGCCAGCATCCCCGGTTTCTGCAGGCTTTGGTAATTGCCACCGATTATGTCCTTAACCGCCTGCGAGCCGATCTTGATACCGGTATACAGCAGCACTATAGACAACACGATCGCTGCCACACACTCAAGCCTCTCATGGCCGTAAGGATGCTCCTTGTCGGATTCCTTCGACGCTAGTTTTACTCCAATTATCACTATTATGGTGCTGAACACGTCTGATGCTGAATGTACCGCATCACTTATCATTGCATTTGAATGTGCAAATATTCCCGCAAATAATTTGAATACTGACAACAGTACGTTCTGTACTATCGTTATAAACGATACTTTATTTGCAACCTTTTTAAACTCATCCTCTGATACGGCAGATGCCGCCATCGTGTTTATTTTGTTTGCGCTTTCCATATAATCAGCCATCCTTTCCTAATGAACACCAGTCTATTGATAATCACCTTAATCAAAAGACCGATGCTGTGCGATCAATAAATTTCAGAAAGCTCTTATCACTAAATATATGTGGGAGATTTTATAGAATGTCTAAAAGAGTATAAAAAAACACCCACGACTCAGTATTAGTAACTACTGTCCCGTGGATGTAAAGATTCCACTGCCATGATGGCCCGACTCCTTGGCTTACACCAATGGTCTGCTCAGTTTGTACTGTAGATTTATATGCAGTGCAAAGAGTTAATTTAGGTTACCATCTATGGCAGTCTATGTCAATATTTATTTTCAGATCAAAACTCTTTTTCAAAACTGAACTTAATATCCTTGAGATCAAGTCCATTCGATTTCACATACAGTCGGAGCACATTGAATCTGCCGTAAAATTTGACCTCTTTCCTGATCACAACATCCTTGCCGTCAGTTCCGTTAAATGTGAAGTTGCTCACAGGGAATCCGTTGAAAAACAGGGTACACGGCAGCTGGGCAAGCTTTTCGAGTGTCGAGCTTCCCCTCAGGCTCACCTCATACTCTCCCGGATGTTCAACATCAAGGGCTATGACATAATTCGTGTCGGCGGTGCTGGCCTTCTCTGTCAGATCTATAAGTATGTCTCTGTCGACATTGATGTATTCCACATCATCAATTGAAAAATCGTCCGCCTGCTTTGGACGGTTTATTATCTCTACCTCTACAGGCTCTCCCACAAGACGCTTAAATGCATTCGTATTCATGGCAAAGTTACACACATTCTTTGCAATTCTCTGAAGCTCAGCTCTCAATATACGTCCGTCCTGAAGTGCCTCTATGACATTATCTCCGCCCATGTTCTTCGAGCCGTCCGGGCAGCACATATACATGTCATTCTGTGCCTGTATCATAGTCGCAAAGTCATTTGCATCCGGCTCCATACCCCTGCGGTTGATGGATGCCCACCAATCTGTCATGACCACGCCTGTAAATCCCCACTCATTTCTGAGTATCGTGGTATTCAGATCATAACTTCCTGCGGTGTAGAGACCATTTACCAGACCATATGTTGTCATAACAGAGTCGGCATATCCCGACTTGACAGCTATCTCAAATCCCTTCAGGTATATCTCCCTGAGTGCCCTCTGGGAGATGACCGAGTCCGTCGTATGGCGGTGATACTCCTGATTATTTCCGCAGAAATGCTTGATCGTTCCGGACACGCCGCTGGACTTAAGTCCCTCTAACTGTGCAGTTGCAATGGAACCCGTAAGGTATGGATCCTCGGAGAAATACTCAAAGTTTCGTCCATTAAGCGGGTGACGGTGGATATTCATTCCCGGTCCAAGAAGAACCTCAACCTTATTTGCTGTCATCTCAAGTCCGAGAAGTGCATACAGTCTGGTGTTCAATTCTTTGTTAAATGAACATCCGCACAGAGTGCCATTTGGAAGTGAGAATGCCTTCATACCTGAGTCGAGTCTCATTCCCGATGGTCCGTCATCACAGCACACCGACGGAATCTTATGTGCGATCAAATTTGGCGATACCCCGGCAAATGCTGACGCCGTTCCCGCCGTCACAAGAGAACTTCCCATTCCCTCGCCGCGGACAAAGCATGCCAGATCCTCATCATCAAACTGCGCTATGAACTCATCCATGGTGGCCCTGCCTTCCCTTACATCAAGAAGCATAATTCCCTTGTCACCAGTAACCGGTATCTCCTCCGGCAGTTCCTGCTCTCTCCTGTCATACATATCAACAGTGACTAGAGGTGTCTCCTCATACTCTATAAGCATCCTGCCGTTCTCATCACAGAATGGTTTCATGCGGTCAAACTTCTCATAAGGTGCAAGTGCCTCCTGAAGCTTCTGAAGCTCCACAATCTCGGCAAGCTCAAAGAACAGACACTCTGTTGTATTTCTTATGCTGTTTCCTACATGGATAGTGTAGTCTCCAGCTTCAAGCACATAACAGTTTCTATGGCCCGTGACTCCCGAATCGTCAAATGATGCCATACGGTCAAGCGGAATCTCAAACTTCAGCTCATCGCTGAGTCCCGGAACAAGTTCCTTTGTCTTCGCAAAATCAATGAGCACTCTGGATGGCTTGCCAAGCCTGCCCTGTGGCATCTCACCGTACACCTGGACAACCTCCTTGCCAAGTCTCTTTCCTGTATTTGTGACTTTGACACAGATATTCGCCACACCTTTTTCAAAATCCAGGCTTGCATGTTTTACGCCGATCTTGAAGTCTGTGTATGACAATCCGTAGCCAAACGGATATCTGACCTTATCCTTTGCAAATGTCTCAAAGTAACGGTATCCCACATAGATATCCTCAGCGTAGAAGTTTCTCTCTTCGCCGCCGAAATTGTCATACGCAGGATAATCCTTGATATCGTAGGCTATCGTGTCTGTGAGTTTTCCTGAAGGGCTGACATCTCCTACGAGGACATCAGCCACTCCATATCCTCCGACCATTCCACCCTGCCATACATACATGCAGGCATCCGGGGAAATCGTGTCAAGAAATGACATATCTATAAGACCGCCGACATTCAAGAGAACGACCATCTTCTGGAAATTCTCTCTGACAAGTCTAAGCATATCAGTCTCTATATCAGTGAGCATAAATGCTCCTTTTTCAAGTGTATTGTCCTTGTCCTCGCCTGCCGTCCTAGCGATTATCACTATGGCCGAATCCGACTCGCCGGCAGCCTCCTGCACGAGCTCCTCTGTAACCGGCATCTCTGCCTGTGACCACGGCTCCTGTCCCCAGCCAAGTCCCAGCTCCACAGGATGTTCCTTATCCCATGCGGCATAAGTCTCTGCCAGTTTCTGATTGACATTTACATCCTTGCACTCATTAAGTGCATCAAGGATTCCTACCACTCTGGCAACATTCACCATGCCGCCTGAACCGGTTCCACTCTTATAATAATGATTCTGCATACGTCCAAATACAGAAACCGTCTCTCCCTGCTTAAGTGGCAGAGCTTTGTTGTCGTTCTTTAACAGAACCAGTCCCTCTGCAGCCATCTCACGGGCTGTCTTCTCATATACTGCCCAGTCAAGTACTCTATCTTCCATGTGTTTAACCTCCGTTGGGTATTTCAAACTTTTAGTGTTTTGTTTACAATTTATATTTTACAGTCAGTTTCGTTTATTTGATATGGAAAAGTTGTTTTATTGCATTACCTGATGACATAACTTTTCTACTGCTTTACATATCTCTGATTTCTGCTGTTAGGTTTATCAGGCAATGTCATCTTTATCAGTCCAAGCTCCATCGCCGGATTTATATAATTTTTTCTAAGGGTCTCTTTGGACTTAAGCCCCAGCGCTTCCATTATGGAATTTGACGTATACGGCACTTCATATTCCATGACCGCCAGCATCCGCTTCACATACTCTGAAACCTCAGAATTTGATCTGTTTACCTGCAATACAACTTCATCCAGAATCTGATTTATCATATCGAGCATGAATTCTATAAATATGTCCGAGTTATCTTTTGTATGGCATACCGCTATCGCATCATAATATTCATTCTGAAACCGTTCAATCTGGCTCTCCAGTGGTATATATTCAAATACGCTTCTCCACCTATACAGAAGAACCGTATGCCACAATCTTGCCATTCTTCCATTTCCATCTGCAAATGGGTGAATAAACACAAATTCATAATGAAATATTGCAGATAAAATAAGTGGGTGAATAACTCCCTCATTTTCTTTAACCCACTGCATCAAATCTCTCATAAGCTCATTTACCATATGTGGTGGAGGAGCTACAAATATGCACTCACTGCCTGAAAGCACTCCCTCATCGCCTTTTCGGAATACACCAGACTCGCGGGCGGTCCTGTATGTCAATATTCCATGAATCCTTTTCAGGTCTGATATACTTGTCGGATCTATTTCGGGGATCTTCTCATAGGCTACGTATGCATTTTTCACTTCCTGTATTTCCTTTTGATCTCCAAGAACAAGATGGCCGTTTATTACATCTCTGACATCACTTAATGACAGTGAATTTGCCTCTATCTTTAACGAAGAATTAATCGATCTTATTCTGTTGTTTCTGCGCAAATGTGGCTTTGACTCCAGCTCTTTATGACTGGTAATCCTTCCAACCTTTTCAGATATCTCTGAAACAAGTTCAAACATTTTATTCGAGATCGTATATGGTGGTATATACCCGCTCATCAGTTCATCTCCATCTTGCTTATTATCTTGCTTAATATCTTACCAATTTATTATGTGTTTTTCAATGAGGTTTATATACAATACAGCCAGATTTCTTCTCAGACATTTTCAGATTCAACACATGCAACGACACGAACTAATAAATAAAAAACTACTCCACAAAGCATTGCTTTGCAGAGTAGTTTTTTTATATGGCATAAAAATTATTTAACTTTTATCTTCTTTATACCACTATAACTTCCATATATTTTCTGTGATCCTACGATCTTATAACTTCTCACCCTTACATAATAGATTTTACCAGTCCGCTTCTTAGTTAATGTCACTCTATACTTCGAGTACGGCTTTATTGTATATGTATTTACAGACTTTTTAAATTTGCTATCAAGAGCTGTTTGAATCTCATAGCCACTTACCTTTGTATCTTTAACATACTTAACATATATGCTTGACTTTTTCTGTGATTTGATTCCCTTTATTGCCTGTATCTTAGGCTTTACAACCACTGTTACCTTCTTTGTTGCGGCCTTATATGCGGACGTCGCTGCTACATAAATGGAAACAGTCACCTTACCTGTATTTTTAACAATCATTTTTCCAGTCTTATCAATCGAAACTACATTGTTATTAGAAGACTTGTATGATATTTTTCCATTTCCATTTGTCTTTGCCTTTATGGTAACAGACTTTCCGCCATATACCAAAGTATAATTTGCAGCATTCGTTGTTATTGTCTGTGTCTTTTTAACTACAGGCTTTTTGGTTATCTCAAAAACACATGTTGCTGTACCTGCATAATAATCCTCTGTCTCTGCAACATATGCCTTAATTATATACTTTCCTTCATTAGATGGTACAGTATTTGAATACTTGTTACTTCCTACTTTAGAATATGTATATGTAACTTTACCCTTTCCATCATTTCCTGTAAGAACTGGAGAAGATGGGCGATCACCAACATGCCAGCCCTCCATCATCAAAACAAGATTATTGAGTGACTTTTTCGTTACAGGCTGTGAACTACTATATTTATCTGTAATTGTAAACTTACAGGTTGCAACTCCACCATAATATTCATTAGTCTCTGCAACAACAGCTTTTATTATATATGTTCCCGCCTTTGTTGGTATAGCACTTGTGTACTCTGTACTTCCAACTGATGCATAGCTATATGTTACTGCGCCATTGCCCAAATTGCCTGTCAAAATTGGTGTTGATGCATTTTCGCTTATATCCCAATCGTCAAGTATTAATACTAAGTTATCCAATGATTTTTTGACTACCGGAGCTGGCTTACTATTGTTATCCGTTATTGTGAACGTACATGTTGCCACTCCAGCGCAATATCTATCAGTCTCTGCTACCTCTGCCTTTACAGTATATGTTCCTGCTTTTGTCGGAAATTCTGCTGTGAAAACATCGCTTCCCTCTGGTGCATATGTATATGTTACCGCACCATTACCATCATTTCCAAGTAATACTGGCTGTGATGCCGTTCCGCTCAAATCCCAATCAGACATTTTAACTGCAAGATTACTTAATATTCTTTTTGTCGCAATGGTCAAGATATTACTTCTACATCCAGTATAAATTTCGTTCTTATTTTCATATGTACATATACCATATGCTTCTACCAAATAAGTATATGTAGTATTCTGTTTTAAACCAGATATAACACAAGAGGTTGTTGAACCATTTGCTATATCCTTCACCTTTGAATATGTATCATCATTCTGATTATACAAATAAATATTATATCCATCTGCTCCTCTTACTGAATCCCATGATATGTTTACACTATCAGCAGAATACTTTACAAGTGATGCATTTGTAGAATCAAGATACAAGCCATGACATTCGGCACCTGATGCACCTAAACAATAATCATTTGCTGCATTAACCCTGTACTCATATGTTATTCCTGATATACAATTTTTATCTTCGTATGTATCTATGTCTTCTCCTGAAACAACTGCTATTCTAGAATAGTCACTGTCCGTTGCCTTCTTACGATACACTTCGTATTTTGTTGCACCTGACACGGTATCCCATGATAACCGGAAACCGCCCTGTATTGTTGTCAGACCGAGAGCATTACAAGTATCAAGGCTTGTTGCCACTTTCTTTATTGTGAATTTCTGAGCTGAACTCTCATTTTTTTCATACAACCACACATTTGTACCATCTGCCGAGCCATTGCTATCTATATCAAGTACCGCATCTCCACATGATGCGTTTATAAAATAAGCACCTTCTGCTCCTCTCACAAACCACTTTTGCGCAGTCGTATTATTTCTTGTATATACTCCTACATTCGTTTCATTTTCCTGTCCCCAATTAGTATCATCAAGAGCTTTATCAGAAGCATTGTTTATTATTTCATATGATCCGCTTTCTCTCTTTCTAAAATGCCAAAGCTGATTTTTCTGTCCCGAGGCGGTTCTTATTGTCACATTGTCATCACTATCAGCGGTCAAACACTTACCATTTCCTGTATTGATTATATTTGCGTAAAAGTCATCTCCTAAGTTAACTATCGAACTATCATATCCATATGTACTTACTGTCTTCACTGCTTTCTTCTGACGATGCTCTTTATCATTATAAGGTATTGCATATATATCAATTCTATAATGTCCTTCTTCCGGAATTGTAAATTGATAACTATTTGCATTTACATCTCCGTTTGAACCTGTTGCTCCACCGAAGCACTCTTCCCCAGTATCAGTATTGGTGATGATTAACCAATAATGTAAGAAATCACTCTGACTGCTCGTTTTATTCCACGTAATATTTATTTTATCTCCAACTATGTAACACTCTCTGTTTGTTGTAATCGTTGGAGTTGTCATTTCACCTGAAATCCCACTTGTATGCAATATTGCAGCACAAGTATAATTTCCATATCGCCACGGACATGCAGATCCATTTGTATAGTATCCATCAATCACATCTGATGTATGGCCTGTTATTTTGGGAACACCATTCACTTTACTTGTTATTATCGTTGTATGATTTATTTCTCCAGTGTATGTAGAATCATAAAACATAACATCTCCTACATCTACCTGATCGGCAGTAGGATTCATTATAATCGTATAGCCCATTGCTTGCAGTTTATCTTTTAAAGTAGGAACCCATGTATCATATACATTCAAACCACCAGCTTTTAAACATTGCGAAACAAAGTTTGCGCAATCACCATCATACTCTTTGTATGCAGGATTTCTTTTTGATCCGCCCCACTCTTTTGCATAAGCAACCGCTGCAGCTATATTATATCCAGCAGCCTCTACCTTGCCAGCTTTCTTTCCTGGCATAAATGGTACTAACGTAACAATCATCACGGCTGCCATTATCATGCTAATCCATCTTTTTTTCCGTAGCGAAATACCTTTATTCCACTTTTCATTCATACTCATAAATTTTCCTCCTCTTCCTACAAACTACTCAAGAAAAACACAATCTTCATTATTTGCCAAGTGCATCCCCCCATTTTTCTTTTGCTAATATCCTATTGCTTTTCATTTTAACGGAATGCCCGTTAAAAGTCAATTTCAATGAACATTTGTAATATATTTTATAAAAGTATATTTTTTCAGTGACTCAGGAGTACCTAATGCATTATTATGAAATAATTAAATCACTTCGTGAAGATAATGACCTTAACCAGACTCAGGTTGCAAATATAATACATGTTGCGCAGACAACATATTCTGACTACGAAAAAGGCAAAGTTCGCATGCCGATTGAATGTCTTATCGAACTTGCCAGGTATTACAACGTTGATATGAATTACATAACTGGTGTTTCTAGCTGCAAACAGCCATTTCCCATAAAAAAATAAGACACTGACCAACATCATTTTGATCAGTGTCTTATTTTTATTTACGAGTAAAACCTACGAACGATAATCCCCATTGATCTTCACGTAATCATATGTCAGATCACAGCCCCATGCCTTGGCTGTAACATCGCCGATTCCGAGATCTATGTTGATGTGGATTTCATCTGAGCTCAATACCTTGGCTGCCTTCTCCTCTGAGAATGGTACGCCTGCGCCGTTGCGGCATACAGGAACTACGCCAAATTCTGACTCAAGGTCAACTGCAACCTTATCTATATCAAAGTCTGCCTCCGCATATCCGATGGCACAGAGGATACGTCCCCAGTTGGCATCCTCGCCGAACATAGCACACTTTGTAAGTGGGGAACGGATAACGCTCTTTGCCACGATAATGGCTGTGTCAAGGTCAGGTGCCCCTGCAACTGTACACTCGATCATCTTGGTTGCTCCCTCACCGTCTGATGCAAGCATCATGGTCATGCACTCCATAACTATATAGAGGGCCTTCTTGAACTTCTCATAAGCTTCGTTCTCCGTGTCGATGAGCTTGTTGCCAGCAAGGCCATTTGCCATGACTGTCAGGGTATCATTTGTGGACTGATCTCCGTCTACGGAGAGGCAGTTGTATGTAACCTTTACGATCTCTGAGAGCGCCTTCTGGATCAGCTCTGATGTGATGGCTATGTCTGATGTGATGAAGTTAAGCGTTGTAGCCATATTTGGATGGATCATTCCGCTTCCCTTTGCCATACCGCCTAAAGTACATGTCACACCGTCTATATCAAACTGGACAGCAACCTGCTTATCAACTGTGTCTGTGGTCATGATAGCATTTGCCGCCTTGTCGTTGCCGTCTGCTGTGAGACCGTCTGCAAGTTCTTTCATATGCTCCTCAAATGGCTCGATAGGGATGATCTGTCCGATGACGCCTGTTGAAGCATTGATGACAAGGTTCACATCTATACCCAGGGCATCCGCTGCAAGCTGGGATATCTTCTCAGCCTTCTCTATTCCATCCGCGTTGCATGTGTTGGCATTCTTGGAGTTTACAATGACTGCCTGTGCCTTGTTGCCAGATTTCTTCAGGTGTTCCTTGGTAACTGTAACCGGCGCGCCCTTCACCTTGTTCTGTGTATACACGCCTGCTGCCACACATGGCACCTCTGAAAATACCATTCCGAGATCATTCTTGTTCTTATCAGGGTTCAGTCCACAGTTAAGTCCATTTGCCGTGAAACCCTTGGCCGCACACACGCCACCGTCTACATATGTATAACCGTCATATATCTTCTTGTTCATAGTAATCCAATCCCTTCTAAATATATTTTAACCAATCTTCATCAATTGGATGTGCACAAGTATATAGTACAATCTGTAATCGTTTTGACATTAACTGATGCAGGACATACGAAGGCGCCGGCTCTCAGTGAGCCTGCGAGCGCTAGTGCCGCTGCAGCCTGAGTTGAGCGGGAGCGCTCCTGCATGGTTATGTCAAACACGATACAGACTATGTCAACTTAATGTGCACATCCAATTGATACATCCTATCTATTCACCCACGCAAGGAACTTGTCCAGTCTGCCCATGGTCTTGTCTTTTCCGATCACGTTCATGATCGTGAACAGGTCAGGTGAGTTCTGCTTGCCTGTGATGGCAACTCTGACTATAGTACATACATCTGTGATGCTACCCTTGTATCCGTCAGGATTCTGCTTGTACTCCTTGACATTTGGACAGTAGCCGATCTTCTCGCCCATGACCTTCATGCTTGAGAACCAGTCTTCTGAGTCAAGGAAGAGATCCTTCTTGTACTCCTCGATAACCTCTGTGATCATCTCCGGTGTGTACTTCTCGTCTATCTCATACTGGAGATCCAACTCGTCCTCGGGAGTGTACAGATAACCAAACATAGCGCGCAGATCTGACCATTTGCCGACATCCTTGCGGACCTTCTTGCCTGACATCTTCCACAGATTGATGGTCTTCATGAAGCCGTCCTTATCCTGTGTGCCAAATGTGTATATGTTCTCGTCATGCTCCTTTGCCCACTCCATGATGAGGTCGTAACACTCCTCGGCTGTGAGCTTTGAGATCATCTCCTTGCTGACATCATTAAGCTTCACCATGTCAAAAAGTGCGCCGCTGACAGGCATCTTCTTGAGTGATAATGTAAAGTCGTCTATTGTCTTGTCTGCATGTGCTGCATGCCACTCTTCGTAGTTGGAGTTTGCTATTGTCATAAGGTACTCAAGCACGCTGACTGATGGGAATCCCTGCTCTGCATAGAAGCCAACCGCAGCCTCCGGGTCCTTTCTCTTGCTGAGCTTTCTCTTTCTCTGGTGCTCGCCCTCCTCGTCCACTGTAACCTCAAGCTTCATGATAGGTGCGATGTGCGCATACTTTGGAAGCGCAAATCCACACAGATCAAAGAGCTGCTTGTGAAGTGGATATGATGCAAGCCACTCGTCACCTCTGATGACAAGATTTGTCCTCATGAAATGATCGTCAACTGCATGTGCAAAATGGTATGTAGGTATTCCGTCTGACTTCAGAAGTACCACATCCATGATATTCTCAGGCATCTCAATCTTGCCCCTGATAGGATCGCTGTAGATAACAGTCTTTCCTGCCTCGCCCGGACTCTTGAGTCTCACAACATATGGCTCGCCCGCTGCAAGCTTCTCCTCTATCTGCTCGTATGTCAGATTTCTTCCTACTGCATACTCGCCGTAATATCCTATGTCAACCTTTGCAGCCTCCTGCTTTGCCCTGATCTCGTCAAGTTCCTCGGCTGTTGTGAAGTCAGGATATGCATATCCCTCCTGCATAAGCTTCTTGACACATGTCTGATATATCTCTTTTCTCTCACTCTGCTTATATGGACCATATATAGTCTCACCGCCCTCAAATGGTCCCTCGTCAAATCCAAGGTCAAACTTCTTCAGCGAATTGATGATCTCATTTACACCGTCCTCAAGCTCTCTCTTTCTGTCAGTGTCCTCTATTCTGAGGTAGAACACGCCGCCACTCTGCTTTGCAAGCTTTCTTGAGATCATGGCTGCATACAGTCCACCGATGTGCATGTATCCTGTAGGGCTTGGCGCAAATCTTGTTACCCTTGCTCCCTCTGGAAGATCTCTCTCCGGAAATCTCTTCTCAAGGTCATCCACTGTATCTGTTATATCTGCAAATATCAAATCCGCTAATTTGTTGTAATCCATCTTCTGTTTTCACCTTTCTGCTATATCACTTATCATCAAGAGTCTGCTTGATGATCGCTTCATTATATCCTGTCTGATTATAATTTGTATTATGTTTTACGTCAATTCCTTAAACCACAATGGCAATTGCATAGATTCCATATACTTATCGCCTTGACTTACACGTAAAATTTTCCACAACTATCTCATACACATTTACCGCTACCAGCATCTGGTCTGAGTAGTTATACTTCTTCTTTTCTACCTTGTCAAACGATCTCATATTCTCGGTATTTCTCGCAAGCTGATGATTCATAAGGCAGTTGAGTGCCTCGCACTTTTCCTCAGGATCTGTCAGCTTTCTGGCTGTGCCATTTCCCATGATACTGCTGTAGAGATAACCAAAGCTGCAGGCATTTGGTCCCTCAACCAGATAGTGATCTGTGTCCATCTCTATGGCCACCTTCGGATCCGCTGCCAGAGCATCCACCTTCCTGCCCTCACCGGCAGAGTGGAAATAAAGCTTCAGAACACCCTCCTCGTAGGTATAACCGAAATTCAGCGGAACTATGTACATTCCCTCTTCATCGTGAACCGCCATCCGGAACACCTTACACGAATCAAGTACATCCACTATCTCTTCACGATCTGTTATCATCCTGTCACTTCTCCGCATCTCCCGCATACAATACCTCCTTTTTCAGCGTACAATCTATTAAAATAGTATAAATGACGTCAGCATATTTGCAAGTTTTTTGAACTTTATATTATTCGTATTTTCAAAACTTTTTTATTTCTGATCCAGGCTCCACGCTTTAACTTTGTATGATGTAACTCCAAGTATCGTCTCGCCGTCTATCTGAAGTGGTGTCGGACGATCAAATTCAACCTCAACCTCTTTTGCGTTGAATATATCAACATGCTTTTCGTACTTGACATGCTCTCCCTTGAATATAGAAGGAAAGATCATAAGGGTTCCAAGCTTGCCCTTGCCGCGGAACACCATAACCGAAACTGTATGCTCCGGATTCAGTCTGTCCTGCCCAGGGGTAGCCATCATTCCGCCGCCATAATATCTGCCATTCATGGTTGGCACGAGCCAGGCATTTTTATATTCATGACGGACTCCATCCACTTTCACCACAGCATTTCTCGGTTTGAATGCGTAGAGCAGGCCTTTGATAGCTATAGCCGTGTAGTTCACAGGCTTGTTCTTATGAGTTTTCTCATTCTTTGTCCTCTGGCGGTCGCCCTCCTCACAGCAGTAACCGTCTATTCCGAATCCAACATTGTTCATGAACAGCCACTTTTTGCCGTTGATCGTCACCTCCGGGAGATGCTGTATGTACTGATTTATCTGGTAATCCGGAGTGTCATGACTGTTATGTCCTATGTCCTTTGCAAAGTCATTGCCGCTTCCGGAGGCATAATAGTAGATGGTATTCTTCACATCCATGTCCTTTATGTCATTCACAAATATGTTCAGCGTTCCGTCACCGCCGCACAGGATAACCTCGTCATCCTCTGCAAGCGATCCCATGAACTCCGCATATGAAGCGATCTCTGTCATCTTCTTGAGTATCGCATCAGGATATGTATCTGCAAGTGCCTGCACGTCATACATACATTTGCCGTTGCCCGCCAGTGAATTATATAAAATGTACTTCTTTCCCATAGTTTTTACCCTTTTCATCTTTCTCAAGGACAAGTCTCACCCTGTCGCTGATCTCATTCTTCTTCATTGCTTTTACCTCATCGGCAGGTATCACATCCACCACATCTATATAGACGTCAGATCTGCGCCTCAGCACATTCCTGTAGATATTCTCCGTTCCGTGTATCGCCATGACGACTATCGGCGCATGCGCTTTCTGGGCTATCCTGAAAACACCCGTGTGAAATGGCAGAAGTCCGCCCTGTCTGTTTCTCGTTCCCTCCGGGTATACTCCAACTGCCATATCTCCCTTCTGGAGAATCTCGGTAGCCGTCTTGATCGTAGACAATGCCTTACCCGGATCTGATCTGTCTATCGGCATAAAGCAGCATCTTCTGATGATCCTGCCGAATATCGGTATCTTAAAATTCTCCGGCTTGGATACAAATGCCACATCCCACTTCTTAAATACATGCCATTCTATCAGCGGATCATAATTTGACAGATGATTTCCCACAAAGAGTGGTTTGACATCCACTGGAATCTTCTCCATGCCAGTCACATGCATTTTCACTCTTAGAAACCACATGGCAAATCCGGTGGCACCATACAGCAGATGCCTGTAGAACCTGCTGTCCTCCGTATACTGCCTGTCAGTTCTCACGAACAGACTGCACACGAAGAGAAAAAGTATGTACATCAGAAATATGGCTATGATTCCGCCAAGTATATATATAATTATCACTTTTTATTCCACCCTTTTCTAATGTCATCCATAAGCTTCATCATATATATAGACTCTGACAAAGGCATCGATTTACTCTGGAACTGTCCCTGTCTGATCATATCCAGACTCTCCATGATCTCATACTCATAACCGCTTATCTGTTCCGGCACATCCACGTGTCTGATAAGCCTGTCCTCACAGTCGAACACATCTATCCCCTGCGGATTATTTATATTATCGACTATCATATATCCTTTCTCACCATAGAAGATTCCTTTTCTGTCCGATCTGCCATATATGCTGTGGGTCGTCACTGCCATCCTTCCGTCTTCGTATTTGACTGTTATGCTCTCCTGTCCGTCTACCCCGGTCTCATGCATCATGACAGACGATTCGATAGCTGAGATCTCCTTACCCATATGCATGACAATGAAGTTCAGCCCATAAACTCCCACGTCTAAAAGGGCACCTCCTGCCAGCTCAGGTCTGATCAGACGCTCTATCTTTGATATCGGATAGGACAGGTTGCAGGTCATTGTCTTGATCTCCCCTATCACACCTGATTCAAGAATTTCATTTATCATCTGTCTGGACGGCATATATCTCGTCCATATTGCCTCAGCCACATACACCTTCTTATCCGCTGCCAGATCTGCGATCTCCTCAGCCTGTGCAGCATTGTAGGTAAATGCCTTCTCGCATAGCACATTTCTTCCATGTTCTATGCAGAGCTTCATTTGCTCATAGTGATGCGAATGCGGCGTTGCAATGTATACCAGATCTATCGCATCGTCACTGACCAGTTCCTCATAACTTCCGTAAGCTTTATCTATTGCAAACTCGTTGGCAAATGCATTTGCCTTTTCCCAGCTTCTCGAACCTACAGCATACAGTTTCACATCAGTCATCCTGTTTATCGTGTCCGCCATAACGCCGGCAATCTTGCCTGCGCCTAATATTCCTATGTTCATATGCTGTCATCCTCCCGTTTTTTCTATCTGTTTTCCAGCGCTGACACTGCATATATATCTTCAAAAGTACATCTCTTTTTGTTTTCGACATATTTTGACACTACATATCAGATTATAACACACAGACGGGAAAATAGAAGAAAAACTCCTGATGCCAGCGATAACTGACACCAGGAGTCCTCCCCTTTATCTTGAGCACCATAATAAGCACCCAACCCACTATATATGTTGTACTATGCATCTCTATCGGCTACACATATTCTACAGTGTAAAATATGTTGTTCCACAATCCGCATGTTACTCTCTGTACATAAGGTAGCTGTACATATCTGCATAATCATGTCTCTCATTCTTGATGAAATCGATGGCTTCCCTTGGATGCTGATTCAGCATTCCGGTCAGCATGTATGGCACATCATAGCCCCATACTGCATCTCCCTTTGCCTTGAGCGGAACCATGTACTGCTCTATGAACTTCAAGATGTGGTACAGGTTGTACTTTGGATTTCTGAGGAATCCAAGAAGAAGCTCAAGCGCACAATTTCCTGCGCCCCTGCCCATACAGCTTACAGTTCCATCGAGCATGCTCGCACCACTCCTCATTGCCTCAACAGTGTTGGCATAGGCAAGCTTTAAGTTGTCGTGTGCATGTATTCCTATCTTCTTGCCATACTTCTCTCCAACTGCGACATATTTCTCCGCGAGTTTCTTGATCTGCTCAGGGTACAGTGAGCCGTAGCTGTCAACAATGTATATTCCATCTACATTGCTCTTACCAAGCAGCTCAAGGGCAAGATCGATATCCGACTCCTGATCCTTTGAAACTGCCATGATATTGCATGTAGTCTCGTATCCCTTTGCATGTGCATCCTCAATCATCTCGATGGCTGCAGGCATGGTGTTGATGTATGTCGCCACCCTCACCAGATCGATAACACTGTCGGCTCTGTCGATGATATCCTTCTTGTAGTCGCATCTTCCGACATCAGCCATAACTGAAATTTTCAGATCTGTATTGTTCTCTCCAACGATGGCTCTTATATCCTCCTCGTTGCAGAACTTCCATTTGCCGAATTTGTTCACATCAAACATTTCCTTGGAGGCCTTATAGCCGAATTCCATATAATCAACCCCCGCCTTGATGTTCGCTTCATAGAGGGCTCTTATAAACTCGTCAGTAAAATAGAAATCGTTGACAAGTCCTCCATCTCTTATTGTTGCGTCAAGTACCTGAATGTCAGGTCTGTAGGTGATCAGATCTCCGCCTATCATAATAGTGTCCTCCTTCTTGTTTTTTGTTTTGATTTTCTCCTCAGTTTTCTCGGTTTAAACTTACGTCACTTTAACGCGTTGGTGTATGTTAGTAACTTTATTTAGTATAGCACACAAATAAATTAATGCAAGGACTTTATTCAAAAATGCAATCTTTGGTGATTCTGTTTTTATCCTTTTTCGCAGGGAAAGCAAAGTCTTAGGATAATTTTATCCTAAACAAGCGAAATATAGCCCAAAAGATACAACTTTCTGGAACTTTGTATCTTTTAGGCCTAAATTGTTGATTTCTGGATAATTTTTAGCTCAGATCCTCGCCGTTAGTCTCGATGACCTTCTTGTACCAGTAGAAGGAATCCTTTCTGTATCTCGCAAGATCCTTCATGTCAAACTCATCTCTGTTGACATATATAAAGCCGTATCTCTTGGTGATTCCCTCGTGGGTGGACACGAGATCAATTGCTGACCAAGGACAGTAACCCATCATCTCTGCGCCCTCGTCTGCTGCCAGCTTGATCTGCTCTATATGCTTTCTTAAGTACTCTATACGATAGTCGTCGTGTACCTTGCCGTCCTCTGTGAGCTTGTCATATGCGCCAAGACCATTCTCTGTCACGATCATAGGAAGGTGATATCTGCTGTACATCTCTCTTATAGTTGCCCTGAAGCCGTCAGGGTCTATCTCCCAGCCAAACTCTGTGCGAAGAAGATTTGGATTTGGATACGCCTTGTATACCCCCGGCTCAATACCGGCTGATTGCTGATCCTTTTTTTCTGAGTCCGTCACAGCAACCGGGCTGTCATCCCACTCAACCGTTGCAGTGTTATAATAATTGAAACCTATAAAATCAGGCTTTGCCTGCGCCATGATATCCATATCTCCAGCCTCAATAACAGGGATAGCGTCATGCTCTTCAAGGAACTTCCACACCAGGTCGTTGTATCTTCCATACACTGCCATATCAAGGTAAAGCCAGTTTCTTATCGCGTTGAAGTTCTGTGCTGCCAGGACATCCTTCGGCTTACATGTGGCAGGATATACCAGTGAAATATTTGGTGCAGGACCAATCTTTGCACCAGGACACATCTCATGGAGAAGCTTCATGGCCTTTGCCTGAGCAAGGAGCATGTGGTGATTCTCCTGATAAAGCTTCTTGTATTTATTTGTCACGCCCTCCATGTTGCAGGTTCCGATCACGTCACCCACAAGTGTGAGCATGTTCTGCTCATTGATAGTCAGCCAGTACTTTACTCTGTCGCCATAATTTGTGTAGAGAAGCTTTGCAAATTCAACAAACTCGTCAACACTCTCTCTTCTCGACCAGCCACCTTTTTTCTCAAGAGCCGCAGGAAGATCAAAATGGAACATTGTGACAAGCGGCTCGATTCCGTACTTGAGGCACTCATTTATCACATTGTTGTAGAAGTCAATTCCCTCCTGGTTGACTCTGCCGGTTCCCTCTGGGAGGACTCTGCTCCACGCGATGGAGAATCTGAATGTCTTGAATCCCATCTCAGCCATGAGGGCTATGTCCTCTGCATATCTGTGATAAAAATCAGCACACACATCCAGCTCACTTGTTCCCGCTGGAACTGTCTTGATGTCCTGCACACTTGGGCCCTTGCCGTGTGACAGATTGGCGCCCTCAACCTGATATGCGCTTGTCGATGCTCCCCAGAGGAAATTCTCCGGAAGTCCATGTTTCTTTGTGATTATCATAATTTTCCCTCCATGGATTTACATTTTCAATAGTATTTATAAAAGAGATGAACCATCTGTTTCAGTTCATCTCCATCTTACGTTTGTTTTATTGCGATTTTATTTCACGCCCTCATACTTCTGCTTATAGTTGTACAACGCGCCAAGAAGATTCGAATCATTGCGGAACTTGCATGTGTCGATAACCATGCCATCGTAGGTCTTTGTAATCTTTCTTATCTTGTCCACATACTTCTTAACCCCCGGAACAAAGTTCGGATTGGCACTCATTCCACCTCCGATAAGTATGACATCCGGATCTATCGTCATGTACAGGTTACAGCAGAGCTTTGCTATGGAGAAGTATGAGTCCTCAACCATATCTATGATCTCCTGATTGCCCTCATCTATCCATTGATATACCATCTCACCGGTCACCTCTTCTGGCTTCATATGCATTATCTTGGATGCCTTGTATGTAATGGAGCTTGCAGTACATGTTGAGGTTACCATGAACGGGTTATATTCAAATGTCTCCTCAACAGTCAGCTCTTCACAGCATCTGACATTATCAGCTTCTTCCCTTGTCATGTTCATGAGGGCATATGACAATTCACCTGCCAGAAGTCTCTTGCCTCTGTGGATCTTTCTGTCAATGATTATTCCACCGCCGATTCCTGTACCCACGACAACGACTGCTGCATTTGTAGCCGTACTGGCATTGCCCAGCCACAACTCTGCGAGAGCCGCACATTTGCCATCGTTCTCAAGGGCTACAGACACACCGCCGCATGCCTCTGATATGAGATCACCAAGATGTGCACCATCAAGATACTTGATCCCGCCACCGCCGTACACTATGCCGCGCTCGACATCTATCTGTCCAGGAAGCCCCATGGCAATTCCTGTTATGTCACAGTCCAGTACCTTCTCGTCATACACCTTCTTGATCTGCGCCACAAATGCCGGAGTTCCAGCCTCGGCATATCTGTCGGTTGGAGTCTTACCCTTTCCCGATATATTGCCCTCATCGTCCATTAACGCATACTTTATAAATGTTGCCCCTACATCAAATACTAAATACATAAGTCCCTCCTGTTTTCTCATTACCCATTGTTTTTTCTTTCTATATATATTTTTATATTCACCTTGTCACTCTCGTTCTCTCCACTGCGTCCTTCCAGCCTGCAAGGAGCGTCTCCCTCTTATCCTCGGTTATCCCCGGCTCAAATCTTCTGTCGGCCTTCCAGTAGCCCTTGATCTCATCCAGACTGTCATAGTAGCCAACAGCAAGTCCAGCCAGATATGCAGCACCCAAAGCTGTTGTCTCCGTGATCACAGGCCGCACTATCTCGGCATTCTCTATATCTGCCTGGAACTGCATGAGGAAGTTGTTGGCACTTGCACCGCCGTCCACTCGAAGGCTTGTGATTGAAAGTCCTGCATCCATCTCCATAGCCGCAAGAACATCCGATGTCTCATATGCCAGCGATTCGACTGTCGCCCTGACAAAGTGCGCCTTATTTGTTCCCCTTGTAAGGCCGAACACTGCCCCTCTGGCGTACGCATCCCAGTAAGGAGCGCCAAGGCCAGTAAACGCAGGTACCACATATACACCATTACTGTCCGACACCGACAGAGCAATACGCTCAGTATCCGCCGCACTGTCTATGAGCTTCATCTCATCCCTGAGCCACTTGATAGCTGCTCCGGCCACGAACACACTTCCCTCAAGCGCATAGCTGACTTTTCCGTCAAGTCCTATGGCTATGGTGGTGAGAAGTCCCTGCTGCGAATCAACTGCCTTATCCCCCGTGTTCATGAGGAGGAAACAACCTGTTCCGTAGGTGTTCTTCACATCACCTGCCTCAAAGCAGCACTGTCCGAACAGCGCAGCCTGCTGATCTCCGGCAACTCCCGCTATAGGCACCTCGCCGCCAAATATCTCTCTGTCCGTGTATCCGTATATCTCACTGGAATTTCTCACTGCCGGAAGCATGCTCTCTGGGATGTTGAACTTTGCAAGCAATTCCTTGTCCCACTCCAGTGTATGAATGTTGAAAAGCATGGTACGCGATGCGTTTGTGTAGTCCGTTGCATGGACTCTTCCGCCCGTGAGCTTGTATATAAGCCATGTGTCAACAGTTCCGAACATCAGCTCCCCTGCCTCTGCGCGTTCCCTGGCTCCAGGCACATTATCAAGTATCCACTCTATCTTCGTTGCAGAGAAATACGGATCTACTATCAGTCCCGTTTTCTCTCTTATCACCTTGTCATATTCTTCAGCCTTAAGCTGCTCTATCCTGTCCGCAGTTCTCCTGCACTGCCACACTATGGCATGATACACCGGATTGCCGGTCTTTCGATCCCACACTATGGTTGTCTCTCTCTGGTTGGTGATTCCTATGGCGGCTATGTCCTCGGTGCGGATTCCCATGGTCTCCCTCGCCTCCATCATCACCGACATCTGGGTTGCCCATATCTCCATAGGGTCATGCTCCACCCATCCGTTATTCGGGAAATGCTGGGTGAACTCCTTCTGTTTCACTGAGCATATCCTGCCTTCCTTATCAAATATTATCGCCCTTGAGCTGGTCGTTCCCTGATCCAGCGCCATTATATAATCTGCCAAATTGCCCTCCTTCTGATTTACGGACGCTCGGCCCTAGTCATTTTTCAAATAATTCTCTCTCAGGTGTTCGTTCACCCTCTCAACCTCTGCCTTGAAGTCTCTTGAGGACATGCGGATCGCACCCTGGCCCATGGTGACTATCTGCTCCAGTCCGTCCGATGTGACCACAGTGACCTTGTGCTTTCTCGCAATCTCATGTGTGAGCTTTTCTATGTGCGCATCGGCGGTCTCGCCCTCTTTTGTGTACACAACCTCTATATCGTCATAAGGAAATCTCTCCCCCTTGTTGTCCTTCACCTTGTAGCCGTCAAATACCACTATCAGATGACAGTTCATATATCCCTGATAGTTCGACAGGATATCCATGAGTTTTCCTCTGGCGGAGTCTATGTTGTGCTCCGACAGTTCCCGAAGTGTATCCCACGCAAATATGACATTGTAGCCATCCACTATGACATAGTCCTCGCCACTCTTTCTGCGCTTGAATGCTCCAGGTGTTGCTATCCCTCTATCGGCTGGCCTGCTGCCCACAAGAGGCCCATTCCCGGGCTGCCTGTCTCTGGACTGACTCTTATTATACTGTCCATTTCCACGATATCCCGAACTTGGAGAACCTCCTGCCGTACCGTCTGCTGCACCAGCAGACGCGCCGCCCCCAGCCGTGCCTTCTGTCACACCACCGGCTGCTGTTCCATTTACCTTATACTCAGATGTAGTTCTCCTGAATCTTCCGTTCAGTGCCACATCCTTATCCTTGTAATCTCCGCCAAATGTCCTTGCAAATATCTCGCTGAGCTCCTCATCTGTTATGGACATCTCCGATACACTCTTTCCCGGCCTGTTCACCGGAATATCCATAGCATAGCCATCTTCCGTGTAGCCAAGCTGGCCCGAGATCTCAAATCCCGGATCCTCCTTCACATGCATGTTCTCATACACATCATACCAGTCCACCAGATAACCTGCACCGTGGGCACAGAATACCGATGAAGATGGATTAAACCTGTCTAGCTCAGGATCATAGTGTCTCTCAGCCAGAACCTCTTCGGTGTTGTGGCACGGCTGATAGCCGTCTATATCCACCTGAAGCCTGCCTGTACCTCTGGAAAATGCTGTGAGTTCACTGTAATACTCTCTCATGGTATATACCGGGGCATGTCCCGTGATGACTGTCGTCTCACCGGATATCTCCTGACCATCCATAGTTCCGCTCATTTTCACTATGTCTGCAAGAACCCTTCCGGCATACTCCTGTGGTACCTCTATTTTAAATGCATACACAGGTTCCAGCAAGACACTTTCCGCCATCATAAGGCCCTGTCTCACCGCCCTGTATGTCGCCTGTCTGAAATCTCCACCCTCAGTGTGCTTCTGATGTGCGCGCCCCGCAGTGATGCTTATCTTCATATCCGTGATTGGCGATCCCATAAGCACTCCCCTGAACTCACGCTCCTGAAGATGGGTGAGTATCAGTCTCTGCCAGTTCTTATCCAGTACATCCTCGCTGCAAATGCTGTCAAAGCACATTCCACTGCCATTTTCCATAGGTTCAAGCAACAAATGTACCTCTGCGTAGTGCCTGAGCGGTTCAAAATGTCCTACACCCATGACTGGAGCCGCGATCGTCTCCTTGTATGATATCCTGCCCTGTCCGTATGTGATGGCAATTCCAAACCTGTCTCTTACCATCTGAGCCACTACCTCAAGCTGTACCTGCCCCATGACCTTGATGTATATCTCTCCTGCGGTCTCATTCCACTGCACCTGGAGCTGGGGATCCTCTTCCTCAAGCAGTCTGAGCTTTGACACCATCGTGACCGCATCCACATCAGTCGGGTACATGACCTTATAGCTGAGAACCGGCTCCAGACTTGGGAGCTCTCCATCCGGACAGGCACCGATTCCCTGTCTGCCGTAGGTATTCACCAGTCCCGGAACAGCACAGACACATCCGGCGGGAACCTGGGTTACCATGTCGTACTTTGCACCGGAGTACACCCTTATCTGGTTGACCTTCTCATGGCTCTCCTCCCCCTGACTGTTTCTGAGCGTCAGCACATCCTTGAGCTTCAACACTCCTCCAGTGACCTTCATGTAGGTGAGTCTCTCGTCCTTATCGTCACGTCCTATCTTGAACACTCTGGCGCCAAATTCTTCCCCGCGCACAGGTTCCACTACATATCTGTTCATGCCGTCAAGAAGCTCTGACACGCCCTCATTCTTGAGTGCAGAGCCAAAGTAACATGGGAACAGCTTTCTGCCCGCAATGGCATTTACCACGTCCTGTTCATCATTTGCCCCAGTCTCAAGAAAATGTTCAAGCATGGCCTCATCGCACATGGCGATCTGCTCTCCTGAATCTTCACATAAAAAATCGACACAGCCATCACTCAGTCTGTGTCTGATATTGTCCATGAGGTAATCTCTGTCATAGCCAGTCATGTCCATCTTATTGACAAATATAAATACAGGAATCCCATATCTCTCAAGCAGCTTCCACAGGGTCTCAGTGTGGCTCTGCACTCCGTCCATGCCATTGATGACCAGAACCACATAATCAAGGACCTGCAATGTTCTTTCCATCTCTGTTCCGAAATCCACATGTCCCGGAGTGTCAAGCAAAGCTATATGCATATCAGCATATGCAAGCTCTGCCTGCTTGGAAAATATCGTGATCCCCCTGTCCTTTTCCTGACTGTCCGTATCTAGATATGTATCCTGATGATCCACCCGCCCAAGCTTTCTTATCTGTCCTGCCTGATATAGCATCGCCTCCGACAGGGTGGTCTTACCCGAATCAACGTGGGCCAGTATGCCCGCGACTATGTTCTTCATATGTATCTTTTTCCCTTCACCAGCCGATATATATCACCTGCCATGCATCTTGCTGACCATTGATATATATCGGTTCTTTATAAACTCATTTATCGGTTCAGCTATGAGTCTGTATCCGCCATGCTATCGCCATCCGGGATTCCCTGTTTTTCATTCTGCGCCGCCTTATATCTCTTGAACCTCTTGAAGAATATGGCTGTAAATGCACCTATGATAAAAGGGAACATGAATGTGGCAAATCTATAGAGAAGTGCCATGGCTCCGGCTGCAGCAGAACCAACAAGTCCCGAATAGATCGCTGTCATAACAAGCTCACTTGATCCGATTCCTCCCGGCATAGGAATGACTGCCGCCAGCATGACACTCATGGCTGTTATACCTATTGACGTGACAATATTCATATCACACAAGTTGTGACACACTATATAAGGTATGGCAAACCAGCACGCGAACTTGCATATATCAAGCAGCATGACTACCACTATAAGCCACGGTTTCTTAAGTACAACCCTGGTGGCATCCTCCATCATAGCTGTCTGCCCACTTAAACTGTCAATCTGCTTTGCAAATCGTCCTTTAAACAAAGCATCAGCTTTTTCAAGAAGCCATCTGAGGAATCTGTGAAACGGCGGCCAGCACGCAAAGAGCACTATCGCCATCGTTATGAGTATGGTCGCTATAACACCGAGGACAACATATGAACTGTATTTGCCAAACACTCCAAGCATATATTCTCTGTTCGCAAGAAACAATGCCACCGCCATAACACATATGGTCATCTTGTGTATCGCATAATCAATAGAGTACAGACCAAGCGCTTTCGACGGCTGTATTCCGCAGTGTTTCATGAACAATGTGGATGCCACTATGGTACCGCTCCCAAGGGTTGACACCCTGTAAAATGACACAAAATACGTCATAATATTTGCATCGAAAAATGTCATATTGTTCTCCACCTGTCGCATGAGGATAAACGTTATGCAGCTCTCTATCACTCCATATAAAAGCGTCGCTCCGAGAATAGCTGCCACAACCACAGGACTTGTCTTTACAAGCTGCGACATTATAGGGCCTGCCATGTCACGGAATACGTAAATGATAAGACCTACAAGTGCCAGAACGCACAACCATTTTATAAGTGTTTTCTGTCTATCTGATAGTTTTTTCATAGTCTTATATCCCTTTTCCCCTAATATCAATTCATTCAGATCAGTCTTATCCCAATCTGCCCACCATCTCAAATGTACCGGCAATTAGACTCTGCCATGCATACTGATCTCCTGTTTCGTACAATAGATTAACAAGCTAACGGAAAAAATACAAGCATATGTTATTTCATTCTGACATAATAGGTAGACTTGCCTGTACCGCCTCTGCCTATATCGCCCTCTTTTACGAGTTTTCTGAGTGCTCCCTCTACCGAACTGATGCTGAGAGACGGACAAAGTTCCATTATATCCTGCTTTGTAAACTTTCCTATTTTCAGCAGTATTGCTTTTCGCACCATCTCAATCGCCGGCAACTTTTCCTCTACGATTTCAAAGCGCTCCTCAAAATCCTTATAAGCAGCCAGTATTGTCCCAAGGAGATATTTTATAAACGGGATCACGTCCTCTGTGCCCTCGTGCCAGCCTGCCTGGGCTTTCCCAAGCGACTCATAATATAACTCCTTATTCCCCGCTATCTTTGCCTCAAGAGAAATATACTTTCCAACATAGAATCCACTTCTATATAGCAGAAGCGTTGTGAGCAGTCTGCTCATTCTGCCATTGCCATCATTAAACGGGTGTATGCACAGAAAATCATGTATGAAAACAGGAATGACGATCAGCGGCTCCACCTCGAAATTACCGATCACCCTGTTGTATTCCCCACATATCCTGTCCAGCGCTTCCGGTGTCTCAAATGGAGCCATCGGCGTGAACAGGACTTCCGTTTGCCCATCAGGATAAGTTGCGCTGATATAATTCTGCACCGTCTTTGTTCTTCCTGCAAATGGGTTATTCATATGACTGTACAACATCTTATGCAGCTGAAGTATATAATTCTGAGTTATAGGTATTGCATCAAAGCTTTCATGTATAACCCCCAGCACATCCCTGTAACCTGCTATCTCTTCCTCGGCTCTGTTCTTCGGTGTGGTCTTCTCCTCAACCAACTGCTTTATTCTTGTATTTGTTGTGACTATACCCTCTATGGCATTGGACGCCTCCGTGCTCTGGATCTTTGCTATCTCAACAAGCTTATCCAGTTCATCCGGACGCTGTCTTAAATACAGTTCCTGTTTACCTGCATATCTATATATTGCAGCTATGAGTCCAAGCACTTCAGAATCCCATTTTTCTTCTTTTATTTTACTGTAATTAAAAGTTCTCATTCCCTTAATTTGCTCCTTTTCCCTTAAATATTAGCACATTTTAAGGGAAAGTCAACCCAATTAAGGGCATTTCCCCTCAAAGTTCTATCAGTTTTAAGGTTATCCAATTGTATACTATTTATGCAGCTAATTAAGGGTACTTTCAAAAAAAGCCACCACATCAAAACACGATGTGGTGGCTTTTTCATATAAATTCTATATCACAGCAATTACTATATATCCATTTAGCCGAATAACGGAGTTGAGTAATATCTGTCTCCACTGTCTGGAAGAAGTACTACGATATTCTTGCCTGCATACTCAGGGCGCTCTGCGATCTGCTTTGCTGCAAAGTAAGCTGCACCTGATGAGATTCCTACGAGGATTCCCTCTGCTGATGCGATCTCCTTTGCTGCTACAAATGCGTCATCATTCTCAACGGCGATGATCTCGTCATATACCTTTGTGTTAAGTGTGTCAGGAACAAATCCTGCACCGATTCCCTGTATCTTGTGTGCTCCTGAAACGCCCTTTGAGAGGACTGGTGATGTGGCAGGCTCAACGGCGATGACCTTTACATCTGGATTCTTCTCCTTCAGATACTCGCCAACGCCTGTGATAGTTCCACCTGTTCCGATACCGGCTACAAATACATCTACCTTGCCGTCTGTATCCTCCCAGATTTCAGGACCAGTTGTGAGTCTGTGTGCCTTTGGATTGGATGGATTTACGAACTGTCCAGCTACAAAGCTGCCAGGGATCTCCTTTGAAAGCTCATCAGCCTTTGCGATGGCCCCCTTCATTCCCTTTGTTCCGTCTGTGAGAACTATCTCAGCACCGTATGCCTTGATGATGTTACGTCTCTCAACGCTCATGGTCTCAGGCATAACGATGATCGCCTTGTAACCCTTGGCTGTTGCTATGGATGCAAGACCGATACCTGTGTTACCTGATGTAGGCTCGATGATAGTTGCACCCGGCTTGAGTGTTCCATCCTTCTCAGCATCCTCGATCATCTGGAATGCGATTCTGTCCTTTACACTTCCTGCTGGGTTAAAGTACTCCAACTTCGCAAGGATATTTGCCTTGAGATCATTCTTCTTCTCTATGTTTGAAAGCTCCAGAAGTGGAGTCTTACCTATAAGCTCTGCTGCGCTCTTATAAATATTGCTCATTGTATAAAACCTCTCTTTCTAACTGCAAAATTTTAATATATGATTTGCGGTGCGAAAACCAAGTATATCTGTCGCAAGCCGCACCGCAAATATATTACTCCTGAATTGCCTTGAATGCCTCGTCAAGATCCTCGATGATATCGTCTATGTTCTCAGTACCGATTGAAAGTCTGATCGTGTTCTGCTTGATTCCCTGATCGATAAGCTCAGCCTCATTCAGCTCTGAGTGAGTTGTTGATGCCGGGTGGATAGCCAGTGACTTAACATCAGCGACATTTGCAAGAAGTGAGAATATCTCCAGATTGTCAATGAACTTCTTGGCTGTCTCTGCGTCACCCTTGATCTCAAATGTGAAGATTGAACCACCACCGTTAGGGAAGTACTTCTTGTACAGTCTCTGCTGCTCAGGATCTGTTGAAACTGAAGGATGGTTTACCTTCTCAACAAGTGGATGATTGTTCAGGTACTCAACTACCTTGAGTGCATTTGATACATGTCTCTCAACACGGAGTGACAGTGTCTCAAGTCCCTGAAGGAATATCCATGAGTGTATTGGTGAGATCGTAGCACCTGTGTCACGGAGGAGAATAGCTCTGATCCTTGTGACAAATGCTGCAGGACCTGCTGCGTCTACAAAGCTTACACCGTGGTAGCTCTCATTTGGCTCAGTGAGCTGTGGGAACTTGCCTGATGCCTTCCAGTCGAAGTTACCGCTGTCGATGATGACACCACCGATAGTTGTTCCGTGTCCACCAATGAACTTTGTCGCTGAGTGAACTACGATGTCCGCACCGTACTCGATAGGTCTTACAAGGTATGGTGTTGCAAATGTGCTGTCGATAACAAGCGGAATCTTGTGTGCGTGAGCGATCTTTGCTATTGTCTCGATATCTGAAACCTCTGAGTTAGGATTTCCAAGGACCTCAATGTAGAGGGCCTTTGTGTTCTCCTGGATAGCATCCTCAAATGCCTGTGGATCAAGTGGATCAACGAATGTTGTATCTACATTGTAATCCTTGAGTGTATGTGCAAGGAGATTGTATGTTCCGCCGTAGATATTCTTTGCTGCTACGATGTGGTCTCCTGCAAGTGCAAGGTTCTGAATTGTATATGTAACTGCTGCTGCGCCTGAGCCAACTGCCAGTGCTGCAACGCCACCCTCGAGGGCCGCGATTCTTCTCTCAAATACATCCTCTGTTGGATTTGTAAGTCTTCCGTAGATGTTGCCGGCATCCTTGAGTGCGAATCTGTCAGCTGCATGCTGTGAGTTGTGGAATACGAATGATGATGTCTGGTAGATTGGTACCGCTCTTGCATCCGTAACCGGGTCTGCTGTCTCCTGTCCTACGTGTAACTGTAATGTCTCAAACTTTAAATTTCTCTCTGCTCTTGTCTTCTTTGCCATGATCTTATTCTCCTTAAATTCAAATATTTTATCTGTCATGCGCACCTGCCCATTCATCTTGTCATGTATATGAGCTCATGTGGCATTATACTCTTCTTTATTATTCTCTGTCTATTATGTATGATCTGTTATTTATATCTGTGTCATGATTATTTGTTCTGTGTTCGCTTTAACAGCAGCAACACATGACTTCTATGCAACACATTCGTCTGTCTTCATTAAGGTACTGCGGTTTAAATGTCCTTCCCAGCATATCAACACCTCTTTCTCGATTTTCGTCTTTGAACTTTGACTTGATCGTATCATTTCTGTGATTATTTTTACTTTTCACAGAATTCCTACTCGGAAACTATGAATTAAGCATAGCTGTATATTACAGCCTAATTCCCACTTTGTCAATAGGTTTTTTATGAATTATCTTGATTGTTTTTTTTCAGATGTTATAATAGACGTGTAAATGATGTGAAATCATCAGTAAATACAGGCATTTGGGAGGTTTATATTATGAAAGTATCCACAAAAGGGCGTTACGCTCTGCGTTTTCTTATAAATATAGCATCGAGGACAGACGGCAAGCCAGTGAGCATCAAGGATGTTGCCGCACAGGAGGAAATATCCGAGAAATACCTTGAGCAGATCACTTCTGTGCTGAACTCCGGCGGGCTGGTGAAGAGCACCAGAGGTCCACAGGGAGGTTATCTTCTCCGAAAAGCCCCTGAAGACATAACAGTTGGAATGGTTTTAAGGCTCACTGAGGGCGGCATATCTCCTGTTGCGTGCCTTGATGCAGATGAATTCCAGTGCGAACGCGAGGCAAGATGCTCCACCATAGGTCTCTGGCGCAGACTGGACAAAGCGATCCGGGACGTGGTAGACACCACCACCATCGCTGACCTTGTGGCAGAAAGACCTGAGGCGGCAGATAACTATTGCATTTAAATCATATATACATGCTTTTGTTATATTTTTTATACTTTTGACTTCAACAGCCGTATGACTTTCTCAACATACGGCTTTACACCATCCCCAGGGAACACATCTTCCGGCATCTCAAATCCGTGTTCCTCACGATACATATAATACCTGTTATCTATGTATTCACCATATTTTTCACAGAGATCATATACCTCCATGGTTCCGAAATCATCCAGCATCGTCACCGTCTTCACAAGTATGCTGTCACAGAAATCCTCGGCTATCTCCTCCACACCCATACACAACATTTCCTCGGTGGGGCTTTTTTTATCTATGGAATATATCTGATCCATATACAGCATTTCACCACTTCCCAGATCAATACTGCCAGCATCACCATCTATAGACCAGACCCTCGCATTATATTCCTTTGTCAGCTTTTCGCCTCTAAAATTCCAATATTTGATACTGGCCAGCTCTTCGCCTTCGGTGACAAGCTCAAAGCTGTTCTCCATACACATCAGAACTTCGCCATCAATTCTCTTGTTATGCTTTTCTCTATCCTGGTGAAATTTCAGCCGGTGATTATACAAGTCCTCAGCGTTTTCTATGAATCTCGTAACGCATGTATACAGACTGCGGATATCCTCCCTGTTCAGGCCGGTCAAACGGTAAAATTGAGCAATCCCAGAATCCACACCACAATTTGTTCCTACCTCCAGCTCATACCGGTTCGGCGTGTCACACTCCGGGTATCTCTTTATCCTTCTGAGAACATATCCATCCTCCACATATGTCCCCTCCGTCCCAAGACACAGCACTTTTTCATACGGATCACCGCTATTATTCCTAACGATCTGGGCATCTTCCATGTCTGAATCAAGTATAGTCCGTATATCCGCCTTAAGCTGCCTGACATTCGGAAAGTCGTATGCCGATGCATTTATCAAAGTCTCCCACTCATCTCTATCGCTTTCTTCGTTATCTGCCTTCTTATCATTTTCTGTATTTTCCCGGTCATTTCTCTTGCATACAAGGAGCTGCATATGATAGTCAAATGACAGTATTTTATTCTCACCATTCTCAATGTCGAGTATATTATCTCCGTTCACTGCCTCCATATCCGGGCGTGTATAACAGAGCTTATATGTGCCATTCGTCCAGCAGAAAATGTCGTTAAAAAGATGACTGAGATAATCATCGTCATGCTCGCAGCCACTCTCACGTATAAACTTATATCCCTGTCTCATATCCTATGCCTCCTCACATTAAGCATTTATTGACAAAAAAATAATACCCTGTCCTTTCGGACAGGGTAAGTGAACCTGTGGTGTAAAATTTTCACTCTTACTTGTGAGCCATTGTCTTGATCTCTGTGTCGATCTTCTGTACGAACTCGTCAAGTGGAAGAACTGTTGTGTCAGCCTCACCGTGAAGTCTGTATGATACTGTTCCGTTCTCAGCCTCATTGAATCCGATTACGAGAAGGTATGGAACCTTCTGAACCTGACCCTCACGCATACGATAACCAAGCTTCTCTGCTCTGTCGTCGAGCTCTACACGAACGTCGATGGCATCAAGGGCATCAACAACCTTATGAGCATAAGCCATGAGATCCTCGTTGTCTGTCTTGACAGGCATAACTCTTACCTGTACAGGTGCAAGCCATGTTGGAAGATTGCCCTTTGTCTCCTCAAGGATGTAAGCCATGAATCTGTCGAGAGATCCAAGGATAGCTCTGTGGAGAACTACAGGTGTCTTCTTCTCGCCGTCCTTGTCGATATACTTCAGATCGAACTTAGCTGGCAGACAGAAGTCGAGCTGACATGTCGAGAGTGTATACTCATTTCCTACGGCCGGCTTAACATTTACATCAAGCTTTGGTCCGTAGAATGCAGCCTCACCGATCTCCTCTGTGTAATCGATTCCTATATCATCAAGAACTTTTCTAAGTGCATTCTCTGCTTTGTTCCACATCTCATCGTCATCGTGATACTTTACCTTGTCCTCTGGGTCACGGAGTGACAGTACGCATCTGTAATCTGTGATTCCGAAATCCTTGTATGTGTCAAATATGAGCTTAACAACTCCTGCAAACTCTTCCTCGATCTGGTCTGGTGTCACAAATATATGTGAATCGTTCTGACAGAAGTGTCTTCCTCTCTCAATACCCTTGAGTGTACCACTTGCCTCAAATCTGAAGTCGTGTGCGATCTCAGCGATCCTGATAGGAAGATCCTTATATGAGTGCATCTTGTTTGCATATATCATCATGTGGTGTGGGCAGTTCATTGGACGAAGTACAAATGACTCTCCCTCCATCTCCATTGCCGGGAACATGTTGTCCTTGTAGTGATCCCAGTGACCTGATGTCTTGTAGAGGTTTACTGTACCTACACAAGGTGTCATAACGTGGAGATAGCCAAGCTTTCTCTCCTTGCGCTTGATGTAGTTCTCAAGCTCCTGCCATACTGTATATCCCTTTGGAAGGAACATTGGAAGTCCACGTCCTACGAGGTCATCAACCATGAAGAGCTGCATGTCCTTGCCGATCTTTCTGTGGTCTCTCTCCTTAGCCTCTTCAAGTAACTGAAGATGCTCCTCAAGCTCCTCCTTTGTAGGGAAGCACACACCATATATTCTCTGAAGAACCTTGTTCTTGCTGTCGCCCTTCCAGTAAGCTCCTGAATGTCTGATGAGCTTAAAGTTACGGCAAAGCTTTACATTGTCTACGTGAGGTCCACGGCAGAGGTCTGTGAAATCACCCTGCTCATAGCATGTGATCGTTCCATCCTCAAGTCCATTTATAAGATCGAGCTTGTACTCGTCATCCTTGAACATCTCAAGAGCTTCTTCCTTGGATATCTCCTTGCGGATGATCTTCTTGCCGCTCTTGGCAACCTTCTTCATCTCTTTCTCGATGGCTGCGAGATCTTCCTCGCCTCTGATAACGTCATCGCCGAGATCTACATCGTAGTAGAATCCTTCTGCAACTACCGGTCCTACCCAGAACTTTGCCTGTGGGTACAGATGCTTGATAGCCTGTGCCATAAGATGTGCACAGGAATGATTCAGTGTCTTAAGCTGTTCGTCTTCTTTGAAATTAACCATGTCAGTTCTCCTTCTTACTTCTTATAAAGTGAAAATAAATTGCATGTAACAACAAAAAAGCACCCCTAGATATAATCTATCTAAGGGTGCGTATGCACGTTTCCACCTTAACTTTTAACTCAATTATGCCTTTAACGCAGCTACGCGGTGACGCTTATATCGCGCACGGCTCGGGAGTGGTCTTCATGTGATATATCATAAGCTGCTCCCACCATATGTTCTGGCTCACGTCTGATTCATATCTGAGTCCGATTCACATATGCAGCTCTCTCTGGATGCATCCACCACACTACTCTTTCCGTCTATGCCTTTATCTTATCTGCCACCTAGTGTAGCACGATATATTTTTTTTCACAATAGTATTTTTTATTTTTTTGCCTTTATTTTTTCAACCATTTTCAGCCTTTTTCAGCCAATCAAACAGCCAACAGACTTCTCTCTACCTCATCTCCATGGAAAGACTCATATCCTGGCCGTCCACCATAAGAGTTCCCATGCTGCCGCATACCACAGGCATCATCGGTGACAGATGTCCGAGATCCACATCCATCACGACAGGCACATTGTATTTTCCTATGATCCCCAGCACAGCCTGATACTGGTCAAGGCCCATCATCTCCTGTCCGAACTGCAGCGGTCTGCCGATCATAAAGCCCTTACAGTATCTGAACCATCCGCCGTTGTCCATCTGCCACATGGCTCGTCTTATGGACATGACGTTCAGATCACAGGACTCGAGGAACCAGATAAATCCATCATCCTTATATCTCTCAAGGAATTCGCCAACATGGTCAAACTTTGTTCCTATAAGGTTCACCAGACAGTCCATGCAGCCGCCTATCATTCGCCCGCTCACCTGGAACTTCTCAGGATAGCCCTTTATCACTCTTGGCTCTGTGATGTTGTATGGCAGGAATGGATGTTCCTCATCCCTGAGGGATTCCTTCTCCCATCCGTCATATCCGGCAAATGACAGTTTCTGTCCCTGAAGGACCGCCATAGCATCCGCAACTGATCGGTGCCACGGCTCTTGTCCAAATGCCGCCGCACACGGACCATATATGGACGCCGTATCGCACAATGTCGTGAGCAGGAATGTGAGATTTGTGTTGTCCGAATATCCCATAAACCACTTCGGATCTGCTGCCCTCAGTCTGTCAAAATCAACATAGTTAAGTATCTCGCACATGAGCTCACCGCCGCCGCAGGATATGAGTGCATCGTTCTTCTCCGATGTGTAATAGTCATTTATCTCCTGACCGCACAGCTCCGGCTTGTTGCTGATTCCTATGCCCTCACCGGTATAACAATTTGGCCCGATCTGTATACCAAAACCCATATTCCTGAAGTTCTCCTGCGCTCTGCCAAATGCAGTCTTATACGGCTCTGTATCACAGCCAAATGATGGCGCAACGAAACCTATCGCATCGCCCCTTTTTATAAATTTCGGAAATCTCATATATCATACACAGGTATTTCCTGCTTACCTCCTTCTTATCGTTTTATCATATTCAGCCATCCGGTCCAAATCTCCAGACATCATAGATTTCTACATCAGTTTTAATATCCACTCCACCACGAACACGGTCACACATGCCGCAGCAGCGACAACTATAAGTCCCTTCTGCTTTATTCCCAGTATGAGTGCAACCGCAAATCCACACACAGCGCTTATAATACTCTCCGTACTGTATAAAATGGACGGAAGTGTCAGCGCCGTGAGACATGAATACGGCACATAATATAGAAATGAATTGACAAATCTGTTCTCTATCTTCTTGCGGAACGCCACCAGCGGCACCATTCTTATGAGGTAGGTGACGACCGCCATGGTTATTATATATATGTATATATTCATCACTGCACCTCCTTTTTCTCAGCAGTTCCCACTGGGAAGAATATAGCCCCTATCACAGAGGCTGCCACCGTGCTTATTATTATGGCAATTCCAGTCGATATAAACTTGAATATCGGAACGTAATACAACACGCATGATATGGCAGCAGCCACAAGTGCCACTACGGCAACCGGTCTGGACTTCCTGGCAACCGGCATGACTATGGCGACGAACATTCCGTAGAGTGCCAGACTGAGTGCGCTGCTGATTGACTTTGGAAGAAGTCCTGAGGCAATCGCACCGAACAGGGTTCCGCCTGTCCAGCCGACTATCGGAAGGAGCTGAAGTCCTATCATATACCCAAATGTCAATTCCTTCACATGGCCCATCGCCACCGCAAATATCTCGTCAGTATTTGCAAATGCGATTACGAGCCTCTCCTTGATTCCAACTGCCTCCCCAAGCTTCTGTGAAAGTGACAGGCTCATGAGAGAATATCTCAGATTGATTATGAACTGGGTGAGTATCATCTCAACCAGCGTTCCCCCTGCAAGGATAATCTTGAGTCCTGCAAACTGTCCCGCACTGGTTACATTTGTCAGGCTTATGATGACCGCCTGAAAACTTGTGAGTCCGCCCTTTACCGCCAGCAGACCAAAACTAAAACTTACTGCGAAATACCCCAGTGCTATCGGTATTCCATCCTTTAACCCTTTTCTAAATTCCATCTTAAATACTACTTCTTTCGTGACAAATTATGTTATCTCTTCCTTCTGCGTCCTCCGCAGTCGTAACACTTTACATACTTCCACACAAATCTGTCCTTGAACCCAAGGCCAAGATATGTGTATGCCCTTACCTTTGTATACAGCTTTCTGGCAGCCGCGATCTGCCTGTCATCCGGCTCAACGCGTCCGTATACAGCAGCCTGAACCCATTTTATAAACTCTGTGAACTCATCGCCCTTTATAAAGCTGCACGACTCCGTGACAGTGTCGGCATACTCCGTGTCGTTCTCACTGACGTTCTCTATGGCACCAGAAAACACCATCATATCATACATCGCCGTGGACATCTCGTATATAGCTGATATCCTGTTTCTTCCCACAAGCCTGCGTCTCCTGCGCGCAACTATCGTCCTTCTTCTGAAGATGACTGCGCCCCACAATATCAGTATCACGGCAAGCACAACAACGACTGTTCTGAACACTCTGTTCTGTACAAGCTCCGACAGACCATCCCCGGCATCCCCTGGTGATCCCGACTGCGCATCTCCACTGCCATCATTCGGGACATCTACCTGATTGCCATTTTCTCCTGTGCCATTTGAAGAATCACCATCCGTCTCCGTAGTGACTTCTGTATTCTCTGACATCTGGGTTGTCGAATCAGTTGTCGCCTCCGTTGTTACATCCGGACTTGAAGTCTCCTCAGAAGTCTCCGGCTCCTCTGTATCATCCGATGAATTGTCCGCAGTATTATCACCGCTGTAATCCGGTTCCTTCGGTATCCCCAAAGTATCCGCCCTGTCTCCAAGCGGTGTGGCATCCACGATCACCCAATCACCGGCATCCTCACTGTACGCTTCAATCCACGCATGACTGTATTTATCCAGAACCACCGCACGGTATGTTCCATCCGACTGCTTTATCCACGCAGACGACGGCACCACATAACCTGTATTATACACGGTGGAGATTCCCAGTATCCTGAAGCCCACCGCCGCCGCAGAAGCAAAGTGAACACAATATCCCTCATGAACGTCATACATCGCACTGTTGACCGGATCCTCACCCTCGGTAAATTTCTTTGGTGCTGTGGTATATGACATATGCTGTCTTATATATGTCACCAATTTGTCCATGACCTCATTGGAAAACTTCTTATCTGGCGCATATCCCTGTATCTCTGATTCGTATCTTGCAAATGTATCCTTATCATAATACACCATGACCTCATCATCAGGGCTGTGTCCATCCGCCCTTCCGTGCCACGACCCATTCTCATATGTAACATAGCTTCTCGACTTGACGTAGAGATTTCCCTGAGGCTTATCCTCCCTGATTATCTCATCCACAACTTCATCACCGGGATTGACCTCAGAATCATCCACCTTATAGTAACCTGAATATCCTTTGTTACTTTCCCCCGACAGAAAATATTCCATGTTGTCCACCATGTCGAGCAGTTTCCCTTGTTCCTTCACACCTCTGTCGTATACGCTGTCATATACAAGAAGGGTGACAACAAGGCACGCGGCAAATACCGTCACAGGAACTGCAATGTTCCACACCACCGACAGCGGCTGTCCCATTCTCATGAGAACATATCTCGCCACGATAAGTGACAATACAGTAAGCACTACTCCGGGTGCACTCACAGGTACACTGAGTGTTGCGCCAGCAAGCATAAACAAAAATGCAAGTCCGATAGCTATCATCAGACTGTTACACCTGTATATCATATAAGTGGCAAAGAACATTGACACCGCCACTATAAAAAGCACAAATTCCGTCACAGCACTCACGCTGACATAGTCAAGATCTATGAGTCCTGTCTTTATCCCATAAACCTTTTTCAGATCATATGCTATGCTGTATACCATGCCCTTTCCTCCGGCATAGAGCAGCTTTCTTCTGGCAAGCCCCCAACCCAGCAACACAGTAACCGGAACCACAATATCCAGTATCCTCTGTTCTTTTCTCAAAATGTACCACAGAGAATAAACCAGTGCTATCACCAGACTTCCTATGATATACGCACCCACAAGATTGGTGGAGTCCATATATTTATTTATATCCGAGCTGTATGCGATATCGCCCACAAGGTATGTCATACCAAGCGACAACGCCCATACAGCCAGTCCCAAAACAACTCTCAATTCCACACCTCTGTAATTCTATGATGATGCCTGGAGAATCTACACCGTGATATAGGATTTTGCAAGATCCTCCTTTATGGTTTCAAATCCCACCTGAAAACTTTCATCTCCACACTCTATATTGCCATTCATGTCTATGTCGATGAAGCTTGTGAAATCCTCACCTCTGTATCTCTCTCTGTACATTCCTATCACATCGTAGCTGTCATTTGTCCTGGCATCCACATACGACAACCTTGCAGCGGCATCGTACACATCCTCCTCACGGACTATGCGGTATCTCGTTATGGACATCTCCTCCGGATCATACCACGCTATAAAGTGAGGGACTTTAACATCTATCAGTGAAAAGCTCACCGATACCATGGATTCCAGCGCAACAGACATTGCCTGTCCATAGTGACGGCAGTTTCTTCCATCGAGATCCATACAGATGATGACCGGACACGACAATGCCTTTGATGTATCCCTGACCATTATCTCATCCTGTCTGGCCGACAACTTCCAGTGGATACGGGTCATCCTGTCTCCAGGTCTGTACTCTCTCACCTGATACACCTCGGTCGAGTCATCGCTTCTCACATCCGAATAATATACATCACTGTCCGTCACAAAATCTCTTGTGTTCTTCGTGACCTCCACCGGAACGAGATAGCACTGAGGCAATACGTAAATGTACGCCGTTCCACCAACCTTTTTCCTGATTGAGAAAATATGGAAAGCATCATATATCCTGACGCCCGATGCCTTTATCTCGTATCTTCCGCTGACATCCAGCTTCATCTTTCCCACGCACTTTCCATACCTGTCATCTATCTGTTCAAATGTACTCTTCTTCTTTTTCTTCATACCCGGAGCAAGAACACTGAACACCGCTGCCACATGGGGTACCTGACCACCGGTGACAGATACCGCAAGTTCCGGACAAAATGTACTGTTCTTCTCAACCACAGGTATATTCATCTGCATCTTAACACTGGTTCTTATGTATCGCACGATCAGCCCGGCTATAAGACTCAGCATGACAGCAGTCATGATCACCGCTGCGAAAAAGTATGATTTTTCTTTATTGATTATTCCTATATATACACATGCCCCTATCAGGACAATATACAATATTCCTCGTCTCATACGACATCCTACCACTACACGCTTCCAAATCTCATGCTACTTTTTCGCCGAACTTCTTCGTCTAACCGACGGTTTGTACACCCTCTCCATTATGTCCTTGAGCACAGCCTCCTGTGTTATGTGGTTCACCCTTGCCTTGGCACTTAAGACTATCCTGTGTCTTATGACGTCCGTCCACACCATCTGCACATCCTCAGGTATGACAAAATCTCTCCCGCTTATATATGCCCAGCTCTTCGCCATCTTGGTGAGGGCTATCGTTCCTCTTGGACTCACTCCTAGCTCAAGGCTAGGATTCTCTCTGGTTCCAACAACAAGCTGGCCTATATAAGAATACACGTCATCACTGACCTTGACATGCTTTACTTCCTCCCTGATAAGCCGCAGCTCAGATGCACCTATTACAGGCTCTACATCCTGAAAGCCATCAGCGGAGGTCCTTCCCTTAACTATATCCAGTTCGCTCTCTATGGATGGATATCCCAGCTTAAGGCACACCATAAATCTGTCGAGCTGGGAATCAGGAAGAAGCTGTGTTCCGGCACTGCCGATAGGGTTCTCCGTGGCAATTACTATAAATGGATCCGGAACCTGATATGTCACTCCATCCACAGTCACATGTTCCTCCTCCATAACCTCGAGAAGTGCCGACTGTGTCTTTGGAGATGTTCTGTTTATCTCATCTGCGAGGAACAGATTGCACATAACAGCACCCGGTCTGTACACAAACTGATTTGTCGCCTTGTCGTACATCGTAAATCCCGTTATATCTCCCGGAAGGACATCCGGTGTAAACTGGACTCTCTTGGTCTGGAGCCCCATTGCATTTGCAAATGCAAGAGCCATCGTCGTCTTGCCGACTCCCGGTACATCGTCCATGAGAATGTTACCGCCTGCGATTATCGCCGCCATTATCTTGGCAATACACACGTCCTTGCCTATGACGACCTTCTTCACCTCATCTATAACGTCCATTACCTTGTCATTATAATTCATCTCGTTCTCCCATCCTTCAGATTATCTGTCTACATACGCAACAGGGAGGAAGCTCTTCCACTTCCTCCCTGTTATCATTGCTGCTGAAGCTTCGCCTTTACCGTCTCTATATTATTCATTATAACTCTGTATGTATCATTGTCCCCATAGACACTGTAGAGTTCTTCTGCCGCAAGCTGATAAAATTTGAGTGCCTGCTGGTAGTCCTCCTGTCTGTACCACACCTCTGCAACAGCAGACAGCGCAGCACTGTAGTGATATCCTCTGACACCCTTGAGCTGATATCTGCGCACCGCCTCCGTCAGCTTGTCCTGAGCTTCCTTGAGCCGACCTGCCCTGAGAAGGCTCTCGCCAAGATTGGCATATGTGGCAACAATCTCCGTACCGGCATTCTCATGTCTTTCTATGATGCTGAGCGCGTGCTCCAGTGCATCAACAGCCTTGTCGTAATCGCCAAGCTCCTGATAAATGAGCGCCACGTTGTTATAATAACCCGCCAGCAATATATCATATGGACCGAGCTGCTCCGAATATATGTCATACACCTTCCTGCAATAGGACAGGGCTTCCAACAGGTTACCTGCAGCCCTGTTCTCATTTGCAATATTCATGAGAGCGGTTCCATATGGAACTGTATCTTCAATCCCCATCTTATGAGCGAGCCTCATGACCTGCCTGCAAAAATACAGTGCCTTGTCGTGTTCTCCCGTGGTGCGGTGAAAACCGATAAGCTCATTGTATATCGCAAGCATGGAATCAGTATCCTTTTCATATTCAGCATCGCTGAGTGCCTGGGTAAGGTATCTCTCCACCTCCGGCAGTCTGTTCTCTGCGAACAGCTTATCAAGCCCGCTAAAAACCTCATTTATATTCATATAGTCAACCTCAATTTCTCTCACAATATCCTGTCATCACATCATAACACAATATTCAATTCATTTACAGACCCATTAAGGAAATCCATGGCATTGTCCAGAGTGGTCCTGCTTATCGCCTCCAGTGCCTCCTCTGTAAGGAATCCCTGATGAGACGTCACTATCACATTTGGAAATGACAACAGTCTCGCAGTGATCGAGGACTCCAGTATGTCATCCTCCCTGTTCTCAAATACATTTGGAGTCTCCTCCTCGTATACATCCAGCCCGATTCCGAAGAATTTTCTGCTTCTGATCCCAGCTATGAGATCGTCGGTCTTGATGAGTGCACCTCTGGAGGTATTCACCAGGATCACGTGATCCTTCATCATGCCAATGGTCTCTTCATTTATCATATGGTAGGTCTCGTCGGTCAGCGGACAGTGAAGCGATATAAGATCAGATCCCGCCAGAAGCTCAGGGAGCTCCACATATCTGACAAAATCAAGGTCCGGATTCTTATACATATCGTAAGCGATCACATCCATTCCAAATCCATGACATATCCTCGCCATGGCAGCCCCGATCTTACCGGTTCCGACGATACCGGCTGTCTTGCCGTAGAAGTTCATGCCTGTAAGTCCGACCAGACTGAAGTTGTTCTCCCTCACCTTTATATAGCTCTTGTGCAGTCTCCTGTTCACCGCCATGGCAAGTGCCATCGCATGCTCCGCCACAGCCTCAGGCGAATAGCCCGGAACCCTCATCACAGTTATACCGCATTTTTTTGCCGCATCCATATCCACGTTGTTGAAGCCCGCGCATCTCATCAGTATAAGCTTCACGCCCGCATCACTCAGCGCATTCACAACGGGTGCACTCACATCCGAGCTGACAAATGCACATATGGCGTCATACCCCTTTGCAAGTCTTGCGGTCTTCACCGACAGATCTGTGTCTACATAATCTATGGTCAGCTTGTCGTACTGATCTTTCATCGCATCGAACGACTCCATGTCATAACGCTTTGTATCATAAAATAATATATTCATATCTGTTCCTCCTGTTTTTTCCTCTATCGGTATAATGTGTAGCATTGCTTTTTTCTATGTACAAAAACGGAGATTCTCTGAACTGTGTACAGAGGATCTCCGTTTATTATTTGCGTGACAGTATAGCTGTAAGTCCCTGAGTCGGAACATGTGAGTCATCGTTATCCAACATGTTAGGCAGTATGAGTGTCGCCTCATACACCTTGCCCTTTCTGCAGGTCGTAAATGATCCATTCATCTCCTCCGCCATCTTCTGACATGTCAAAGTACCTATATGTGTGCTCTCAGCCTTGCTGCTTTCCGGATTTATATAATTTCTGAAATAAATTCTTACCTTTCTCCGATCTATATATACCCTTATATCTATGCTTTTTGATTTGTCCGAATACTTTCTGATGTTGGTAAATACATTGTCGGTTATCCTCTTCATACCCTGAAGATCAACGTAAATTTCGGCTTCCTTGTCCGAGATATCAATGTCGAACTGATATCCATTCTCGCCCAGGAGCACAACATACTCTCCAAGCATCTGGTCAAGGAACGGCCCCGCCGGGAACATCTCCATGTTGAGATCATCACCGCCCTTTGAATATACATAGAAGTATCTGAACATCTTGTCCGACATCGTCCTGAGCTGCTCCGCCTTCTCAGCACTTATCCTTATGTATTCGTCAAGCTCCTCCTGGGATGAATACTCCTTGTTCTGCATGAGCTCCAGATATCCCGCCATGACTGTGAGCGGAGTTCTTATATCATGGGCCATGGCTGTGACCAGATCACTGTTCGCCTGCCATGCCTCACGCTCCCTGCTGAGCTGCTCAATAATGGTCTGCCTCATGGTGTCTACATTCTCCGCCAGCATACAGATCTCATCCTGACCGTGTATTGTTATCGGCCCATTGATATCCACATCCTTGATATCCATGACCTCATTTGTGAGGCGTCTCATTCTGCCTATCTCTCTTCCGAAATAGACTATTATCACACCGATGAACAGGATACAGCATATGACAAATATCGCTATCTCTCCGACATCCTTGATCGTATCATCCGAATAGTCAACTATGCAGACATCAAACACTCCATCCTTGAATAGCACAGGATAGAAATCGTAGTCAAATTCATTGAGGTCTCCTCGCAGCATGCTGGAATTGCCGTAGTAAGCTCCCTCATCCGCGGTCACCGCATCGGATTTCTTCTGGGATTCGCTGCTCGAGGATGCCTTCCTCTTGATCTTTCTGATATTTCCATAGTTGTCCTGTAACAGAATGATTATCTCACCAGTCTCCGAATTCGTTATGACATATTTGTATGCGCCCTTCTTCTCTATCATCCAGTCAGAGTCGAATACTATATCATTGTTGTTATAAATCAGTATGTACACATTGTCGTGCTGCTCCTGCCATGCCCTGAGTGCCTGCGTATCCGTAGCCTTTATGGAATGGCTGGTCACATATGAAGCAAAGCTCTGGATCTGTCTGGCGGATCTCTTCTGTGTATTCGTGTCACTCATGTATACATTTTTCATGTAGCTGTTCAGTGCAAATGTTCCTGCAAAAAAAGCCGATATGGACAATATTAGCCCAAGCAGTATGATCACAAACAGCTTTACCCTGAGTGTCCGCTTAAATGGCATCTTCATATCAGTCTACCTGATATCCCTTTCCATATATGGTCCTAATGATCTCAGGCTGCGCTGAGTTGTCCTCTATCTTCTGTCTGAGTCTGAGTATGTGTACCATGACCGTATTGGAAGATGAAGGAAGATACTTCTCCTGCCATATATTCTCGTAGAGTGCCTCGAGTGACCATGGCTTTCCTCTGTGTTCCACCAGGAAGAACAGAAGTGCATACTCCTTGTCGGTGAGCTTGATGACCTCACCGTTCTTGATCACAATCCTCTTAAATGAGTCAATATTTATATTGCCGACTGAGATATTCTTTGGATCGGTCTCTGATTTTCCGCGGTACACCTTGTATCTTCTGATAAGAGCATTCACCTTGCGGTTAAACTCGCTCTGGGTGAATGGCTTTGCCAGGAAATCATCGCCACCCACATCGTATGCCTCGTTCTGATCCGGCTCCTTCGTCTTCGCCGTCAAGAAGAGGACTGGGATAGATGAAAACTCTCTGATCTGCTGGCATGCCTCAGTACCTGAAAGCTTTGGCATCATTATGTCCATAACTATGAGATCGATGTCCTTGTCCGCACGCACGGTCTCGACGGCCTCAACTCCATCGGCAGCCTCCACAACATCGTATCCAAGTCTCTTGAGATATATATTGAGCAGCGTTCTGATGTCCTGCTCGTCGTCCACTATAAGTACTTTTACAGATTCTTTTTCGTTCTCCATATCGCATTACTCCTTATCCACACCAAATGTATGTACATTATAACAAATACTCATATCTTTATTCCATTCTAAACTTCTTTGTAAGGAAATTTAAGTCATAAAAAAACGGGAACCCTCACTATGTGAGAAGTCCCCGCCTTTTCTTTATAAAATGATTGGAAGAGCTATAGTTAGGTGTGTCTAACTGTTTCTGAGTATATCCAAATTGCCAGCATATGTCAATAACCTGCCCGCCATTTGTAATGATAACATTTATCAGTTCGCTCTTCTCTCCTGTCTTCTTCGCTTTATGCCTCTCCATGCCCCCATGATCATGTCCCTGTACACGCCAGGATTGAATATGAGCAGCAATGGGAAGAGCTCCAGTCGTCCCGCAAGCATGTCAAACATCAGAACATACTTGGTAAATCCCGTCAGCCCGCCAAAGTTTCTGGTAGGTCCTACCTCGGAAAGACCCGGTCCTATATTGTTGAGACACGATGCCACCGCAGTGAAGTTGGTCACCAGATCCCTGCCCTCAAGGGACACAAGAAATACAGACAGGGTAAATATTCCCATCAGCGTGATGAAGTATACATTTACCGCCCTGACTACCTCGTGCTCCACCGGTTTGCCATCCATGTTTATCTTCTTGATATTCTTCGGATGGAAATACGAACTCAGCTCCTTGACAACGGTCTTGAACATTATCACGAGTCTCGACACCTTCATACCGCCACCGGTGCTTCCCGCACAAGCTCCGACAAACATCAGGATGACCAGCACCGTCTTACAGGTCTGTGACCACTGGTCAAAATCCGCCGATGCGTAACCCGTCGTGGTGATGATCGATGCCACCTGGAAGGCCGCATGTCGCAGGGCATCCCACATATTTGACATGGTGTTCATCAGACTTACAAACAGTATCGCCACCGATGTCAGGATGATGAGGAAATATGTCCTGACCTCCTCCATGGAAAGTGCCTTTCGGATGTTCCTGAACAGCACAAAATAATAAAAGTTGAAATTCACACCAAACAATATCATGAACACTGTTACAACCCACTGTATATATGGTGAGAAGCTTCCAAAGCTGTCGTTCTTTATTCCAAAACCGCCTGTTCCGGCTGTTCCAAATGCCGTACACAGAGCATCGAACAATGACATATGTCCAAACATAAGGAAAATGACCTCCAGAACCGTCATTCCGAAGTAGATAACATACAATATCCTGGCAGTGTGCTTGAGTCTTGGAACAAGCTTTCCAACGGATGGCCCCGGGCTCTCCGCCTTCATCAGGTTCATATTTGAACCGGACGCACTGTTCATCGGAATGATGGCAAGCAGGAACACCAGAACTCCCATACCGCCTATCCAGTGGGTAAAGCATCTCCACAGCATCATGCCATGTGACATACTCTCCACATCGCTCAGTATGCTGGCTCCCGTTGTGGTGAATCCCGATATGGTCTCAAACAGTGCATTTGTGAATGAAGGGATCTCCCCTGAAATGACAAATGGCATGCAGCCAAATATACTGAGCAGTATCCAACTGAATGCCGTGGCTACACATCCCTCTTTGAGATATATGGTCTGATTTGCCGGTTTTCTAAGTGTCATAAGCGTTCCTATCACAAGACATGATATTATGACTATAAGGAACGCAAATATTTCATGTTCCTGATATATGAGAGATGTCAGGCATGGAATGATCATGAGCAGACCCTCAAGTCTTATGATCTGGCCAAGTATAAATACTATCATGGAATTATTCATAATCTTCTCCTAATCAAACTGCCTTAAGCAAGTATATCTCTTATATCCGTAAATCCTGTCTCAGTGGTGACTATCATGGCCGTATCTCCAACCTGTATAGAATCCTGACCTGTTGGAAGCAGGATCGAACCGTTTCGATTTATAAATGCTATGAGGAGGTTCTTCTTGAGATTGAGATCCTTCAGCGGTATATCCGTCACCTCCGACTTCTCATCCACACGGAACTCTATCGCCTCAGCTCTTGAGTCAAACATGTGGTAGAGTGTCTCTATGCTGTTACTGTTGGAATTCTTCTTCGCACGGACATATGCGACTATGGACTCCGCAGTTATACTGCATGGATATACAACACTTCCCAGATCGAGGCTGTTTATGACCTCTCTGAAATTGCTCCTGTTTATCTTGGTTATCGTCTTGGCATTTGAATGTTTGCGGGCGTGGAGAGTCAAAAGTATATTCTCCTCGTCGATTCCTGTCAGGGACACAAATGATTCAGTCTCCGCAAGGCCCTCCTCGTTCAAAGTCTCCTGATCCGTTCCATCACCATTTATGATTATCGCCCTCGGCAGAAGGACTGAAAGCTCCTCACAGCGCTTCTTGTTCTCCTCTATGATCTTGACGGATATTCCCATGTTCACGAGCTGTCCAGCCAAATAATATGCGACATTTCCTCCACCGATTATCATGGTGTTTTTGACTCTCGCAGTCTTGAAGCCTATGTGCTCCATGAATTTTCTGGACATAGGCCGTGTTCCCACACATGACATGATGTCACCGGCCTTGAGGACAAAATCACCGGAAGGGATATAGAACTCCCCGGCTCTCTCAACTGCCGCTATAAGTATATTTATCGGCTTCTGTTTATTTGCAAGATCCTTACCGAGATCAGCTATGCTCTTGTTGTCCAGCACGTTCTTCTCCGGGATCTTTATCCTGGTCATCTCCGCCTGTCCGTGTGCAAATGAATTTATCTCAAGAGCCGTTGGCAGATACAGTACCCTCGACACCTCGATTGCAGTCTCAAGCTCAGGGTTTATGATCATGGTAAGTCCAAGCTTCTCCCTGAGATAGCTTGCCTCCTTGCTGTAATCCGGGTCTCTGAGTCTCGCTATGGTCGCGCAGTCTCCGACCTGCTTGGCTATGGTACAGCACAGGATGTTGAGCTCATCCGACGACGTGACTGCAGCTATCAAATCTGCGTTCTGTATTCCCGCTTCAAGCTGCACACTGTGATTTGCTCCGTTTCCAACTATTCCCATAACATCATACTGATTTGCGTATGTTGCGACCTTCTGGGGATCCTTGTCTATGATAGTTATATCATGCCCCTCATTTGCAAGCTGCTTGAGTATGGCCACGCCAACCTTTCCACAGCCCACTATTATGATCTTCAATCCCGTCTTCTTGCCTGATCTGCTACCAAACACGGATTTATCCTCCTTGATTACCTTCAATTAGCTAAGCCAAGTATAGCATGCTAAATATAAAAATCAACACCTGCCACTTTTCTTTACTGAAACCTTACACGAACAGTCTTATTATGCAACACACCAGCACAAATATGACAAATGCTATGCCGACTATCATATTTGTTCTCTTGCTGAAACCTTTGGTGGGTTTTCTGTAGATTCCGTCATCTTCTTTGTTCTTCTTCATAGCCTTTTCTGTCTCCTGTTTTATTGTTATGAGTTTATTTTATATGTGATTTTCCGCAATAGCCTTAAGCCTCTTTATGAGCAGATTCACATTTGTGTGCCTCTTCAAAGAATTTTCCCCACTCTTTATGAAATCCCATGACTCCCCATAAGTCATATCTGTAGTCACAGTCTCATTCTCCTCAAAAAAACGCTCCAGCGATCCCGACGTCTCATGCTTCATCGAGAACTCCGCCGCCCTCCGCACCTTGCCGTGCTCATCTGAATTTGCATCCCGATACAGGAAATGATCCAGGTTGCTCGAAAAATAGTATACGGAGTATTTTATCTTTTTACTTCCTATCTTTATTGATGACAGCGAAGTGAGCACATCCAGATTCGCACTCTTGCAGAGATTGCGCTCCTTCACGTGATCCGGATTTGCCGTCACAATGATATCCGGGTAGTATACCGGCTTGTCTTCATTTCCCCCATCAGTCACGACCAGATTGTCATCTATGTACGCCCCATCCATATCCACAAAATGAATTATCTCCACAATGTCCTTCGGATACAGGCCCGTCCTCTTTAGCAGAGGACTGACCATTATCTCATCTATAAACCGCTCTATGTTGTCAGGATGTATGCCATTCTTTGAGGTTATATCACCGCCAAAGCTTCCGTCATCCTGCATGAGCATGGCAAATTCCAGAACAATATCAGGATCTATATCCTCCAGAAGCTGTCCAAATGGCACCTCAAGAGCATTCCGGTCCGACACTCCCTCGACAAGGAACAGGAAGATCTTCTTCTTAGGTCGTTTCCCCATGATCCATACCTGCCTTTCTGAATGCCGATACAATCTTGAACCTCTTCGTATTCCTATACAGCTCCTCGTCCTGTTCTCCAACCACGATCTCCCTGAAATAAGTATTTCTGAGATTGTTGCTGCTTCCGATTCCCTTCATACGGATATACCTATTTCTCGGATTTGTCGTGGTGAAATATATATAATCCTTGCTTATGACCTCCAGCGGTCTGAGGTTATGCGATGTAAATATAAACTGCCCCTTGCCAGACTCCTGGAACGTCTGCAGCACCTCTCCCAGAAGATACTCAAACACACCGGCATCCAGCTCGTCTATGGCTATCGTGCACGACTGCTCATTGTACGCATCTATTATCAGACTGAGCACCGACACGATCTTGCGGATACCGTCGGACTCGTACCTGAATGGCATGTGCACTCTTCCGTCAGGCGCAGCCTCCTGATTGTGGAACACACTCATGTCCGTCTCATTTCTGCTGGACACTATCTCCACCACATGTCCCATACTGCCATCCTTCATGAGGGCAGGCGACAGCTCGTGAAGATCAACATTAAGTCCCGGAACTATCTGGCTGAGGACTATGTTTATATTCTCAAACTGGCTCTTTATCTCGCTGAAGACTATCTCCGGCATGATGTTCGGCACATCCGTCTTCAGAAGGAATTTACCGCTCTGTGTGTATAGCGGAAGTCCGTAGTTGAGTCTTATATATCCTGTTGATTTCGTGTCTACCACATGAAGATAGAGCTGACTGTAGTACGCCAGCTCCAGTATAACCTGATAAAACTCAGAGTATAACCCGCACTCATCGCACACCTTTGCAGTTCCGAGCGAGAAGATAAACGACGCCGACTTTTCCTGCGCCAGTCTTCTCACCACATTCAGCTCATCCACGAACTTTCTGTCATTTGTTATGAAATATTTCTGCTTCGATACAGGCCCGAACGGCATGTCGTCAGTGCATGTGTCAATCACAGGCTGAAGTATCATCTTCCTGCCCTCAAAATCACCTGACATACTCAGTTTCTCACCCGATATGCGGACTCTGTAGCTCGGCTGGCCACTGTTCTGATCCTCTCCTCCGTACTGTCTGAATCCGTTATTTGTCTCATTCTCCACGGCGGACATGAGGAATTCGTACACAACCTTTCGGATGCGTCCGTCCTCGTACTGAAGGTCAAATGTAAACTCCAGTCTGGCCATCTCCTGACCCTTTGCCACACATTCTGCATACACCGCCGGAACTTCAGCTCCAATCATCAGAAGCTTCAGTATGGCAAGCGCCTCTATAAAACTCGTCTTACCCGAGCCATTCTGTCCATAAAGTCCCAATATATCTGATTCTGTTCCATACGGAACAAACTTCTTTCCACAGGCAAATACTATCTCTCCATGCTCCACACTCTTGAAGTTGTCAAGCACCGCTTTCTGCAGTCTTATCGTGGGAAGCCTATCCCAGTGGTCTTCTCTAAATTGTCTGATTCTCATTCACGGTCTCCTCAGATGCTCTTAATATAACGTCATAAAACTGTATTACCATTATATTGTTATCTCCAATTTCCGTCAACAGCCATCAAGTTTTTCGAATTTTATATTCTGTTTTTTTGATCTTTCACAGCTTTACCATTTCTATATCTTAACGGTGGTTCTCCCACCGCCGCAGAAAATTTCCTGATAAAATAACTTACATTTGGGTAACCTGATTTCATGGCAATCTCGGTAACCGACAGATCTGTGGACTCGAGAAGATGCCTTGCATACTTAAGTCTAACATAGTTCACATACTGTGTGAGCGTCATGTGAAATCTCTCACTGAAGAATCTTGACATGTACTTTTCCGACAGATGAAAATGTTCAGAAAGCTCAGCAAGACTTATGTGCTCATGATAATTATCCTGTATATATATAAGTATCTCCTTTTCCAGTCCACCTGACGCTCTCCCTGTCTTCGCTTCAAGCTGATCGTATTCCACTAAAAGATCTACAACCTGCAACAGTCTGATTCTCACCTGTATCTGTCTGTGTGTTCCAAATTTCCCATTTTCCTCTGACAACTCATCAAGAATAGGTACAAGTTTTTCAAGCAGATTCCGATTCGTCACTTCAGGTCTGAATTCCCGTGTGTGATTCCTAAGAGGAAAAAATATCTCATCCTCCAATTCATCCTTGGTCTGAAATGATATGAATTCCATCGGAAACAGAAATGTAAAATAATCCACCGGTGTTTCCGGGGCGGCCATCATATGCAGCACTCCCGGACTTACTATATATACAGCTCCGTCATCCCCTATAAATTTCTGTCCATCAATCTCAACCATAAGTGGACCTTTCCTTACATATATTATCTCCACCTCATCATGCCAATGAACCGGGATCTGGAATGCATGTGGCCAGTATCTCATATGATACTCACAAAATGGATATTCTCTTGTCCCGTGTGGATGATTTTCCTTTAATTCTGCGTACATTGTTATCCCCTGATATTGATTTATTATATCTTGTGTTGCCTTTTATATCATGCAACTTCGTCATATTAACTCATATGTAGAATATGTGCAACTTTTAATTGAAATAGTACAAGATTCATGCGGTATCAATGCGATATTATACAATTTAGTTATAACTCATGATTTTATACCCATCACCAAAGGAGTACTGATTATATGAAGAAATTATCCGCACTTTTTATACCTATATGTTTTGAAACACTATTCTATATGCTGTCTGGCATGGTTGACACACTTATGCTCTCATCAGTGGGCGACTATGCCGTGGGTGCTGTCGGAACCGCCAACAGTTATATCGGAATGTTCATCATCATGTTCTCCATCATATCATCCGGCATGATGACGGTCATGACTCAGAATATCGGCGCAGGCAGACCTGGGATTGCTTATCAGGCACGCCAGCTTGGTCTTATATTCAACTCAGTCATAGGTATGGGAATGTCTATATTCCTGTTCATTTTCTCCGGAAATATTCTTGATCTGATTGGAATAGCCGGGAACCTCAGGGAACCTGCCATGAGCTATCTTGAAATCGTTGGCGGAGGGTGCTTCCTGAACGCGCTGATTCCAATATTTGCAAGCTACCTCAGGGCATTTGGACATACAAAGCAGCCTCTCATCGCTACCATAATCGGCAACCTTGTAAACTTCGCCTTAAATGCAGTATTTCTCTTTGCGCTGCATAAAGGGGTGCAGGGTGTCGCTACAGCGACAGTCATATCCAAGGTTATCAACCTTGCAATTGTTATCTTTTTCTCCTGCACCCTTGTAAAAGCAGGAAAAAATCCCGAAAGGCTTTCTAACAGAACTGTCCTTTCACAGATCATCAGAGTCGGACTGCCATCTGCATTCGAATCCGTTCTGTACAATGTCGCCATGATGCTGGTGGTCAAGTTCCTGAACCAGATGGATACTGACGGAATAAATGTCACGGCACGATCCTACGCAGTCCAGATAAGCAACTTCTCCTACTGCGTCGGCTCAGCGCTCGCCCAGGCAAATGCCATCATGACAGGATGGCATATCGGTTCCGGCGATATAGATGCATGTAAAAGAGATACAAAAAAGGCCGCCATCATCGGTGTGATCGTGGCGACCTGTCTTGAAACTTTATTTGCAGTCACAGCCCCATGGGCCATGAAACTGTTCACCGACAACCCGGACATGGTACATATTGTCACAAGGCTCCTTGCTATTGACATCATCCTCGAGGTTGGCAGAGTTACAAACCTTGTCTACGGCCAGGCCTTAAAGACCAGCGGAGATGCGGTATTCCCGGCCGTCATAGCAGCTGTCTTTATGTACGTGTGTGCTGTCGGCGGTACATGGATGTTCGGCCTGCACCTTGGGCTCCTTGCAACCGGCGCCTACATAGGCCTTACCTGTGACGAATGTGTACGCGCAGTTGGTATGGTCCTGCGCTGGCGAAGCGGAAAGTGGACGGAGAAGAAACTGGTGTGATAATACCCTAGTACCAGACATATTCCAGAATGTATCAGACCAGACATACGCCAGGCATTTATCACAGTATTCCCCCTATCATATACACCACAAATGCCGCAAGCCACGCCACAACGCACTGCCAGATCACTACCATGACAGCCCAGCGATGTCCCATCTCTCTCTTGATGGAGGCGATGGCTGCTATACAAGGCGAGTAAAGCAGGCTGAATACGAGCAGCGATGCTGCAGCCCTGGTTGTGATAGCTGCGGTCACTGATCCGTTAAACAATATCTCAAGTGTGGATACCACACTCTCCTTCGCCATGATACCGCTTATGAGCGACGTACATATTCTCCAGTCGCCAAGTCCAAGCGGCTTAAATATCGGCACCAAAAGTCCGGCTATCGCAGCAAGTATGCTGTCCTGCGAGTCTTTCACCATATTGAGGTGCATATCAAAGCTCTGAAGGAACCAGATACATATAGTTGCAAGAAATATAACTGTGAACGCCTTCTGAAGAAAGTCCTTTGCCTTCTCCCACAGGAGCTGGCCTACGTTCTTCGCACCCGGAAGTCTGTAATTTGGAAGCTCCATGACAAAAGGAACCGCATTGCCCTTAAACAATGTGCTCCGATAAACCATAGCCACAATTATTCCTATCGCAATTCCAAGGAAATAAAGCCCTGCCATAATAAGGCCACCCTTTCCAGGAAAGAATGCGCTTACAAAGAACGCATATATAGGAAGCTTCGCCGAACAGCTCATGTATGGAGTGAGCAGAATAGTCATCTTTCGGTCTCTCTCACTCGGGAGTGTCCTGGTTGCCATGACGGCCGGAACCGTACAGCCAAATCCAATCAGCATCGGAACTATGCTCTTGCCAGAAAGTCCGATCTTCCTTAGCAGCTTATCCATGACAAATGCAACTCTGGCGATGTATCCACTGTCTTCCATAAGCGACAGGAAGAAGAACAGGGTAACAATTATTGGAAGGAAGCTGAGCACACTTCCCACTCCTGCAAATATTCCATCCATAACAAGGCTCTTGACGACCACATTTACATTTGCTGCGGTGAGAAGCTTTCCCACCTGAACCGTAAGTGCATCTATCCCCATCTCTAAAAGTTTCTGAAGTCCAGCTCCGATCACGTTAAATGTCAGATAGAACACCGCCAGCATGATACCGATAAAGCACGGAATTGCTGTATACTTTCCGGTGAGGATACGATCTATCTTCTCGCTTCTGATCCTCTCCTTGCTCTCCTTTGGCTTAACTACGCAATTTTCACATACCTTTTCTATGAAATTAAATCTCATATCAGCTATGGCTGCACTCCTGTCAAGTCCTCTCTCTTTTTCCATCTGTATTATCAGATGTTCTATCGTCTCTTTCTCGTTCTCATCAAGTCCAAGCCTGTCAAGTATGAGATGATCTCCCTCTATGATCTTGGTAGCAGCGAATCTAAGCGGCAGATCTGCCGCCTTTACATGATCCTCTATAAGATGCGCCACCGCATGTATACATCTGTGAACAGCTCCGCCAAACTCATTCTCATCACAGAAGTCCTGTCTTCCAGGCTTTTCCTGATACTTGGCTATATGTATGGCGTGTCTTACAAGCTCATCCACACCCTCGTTTTTTGCCGCAGATATAGGCACAACCGGGGTTCCAAGCATTGCCTCCATCCCATTTACATCTATGGAGCCCGAATTGCCTGTGACCTCATCCATCATGTTGAGTGCGACGACAACCGGTATCTCCATCTCAAGAAGCTGCATTGTGAGATACATATTTCGCTCTATATTAGTAGCGTCTACTATATTGATGATAGCCTTTGGGTGATCATCAATCACAAAGTTTCTGGACACGATCTCCTCGCTGCTATAAGGAGACATCGAATATATTCCAGGCAGATCCGTCACGGAAGTATTCTCCCTGCCCCTTATCGGACCATCTTTTCTGTCGACAGTTACTCCAGGGAAATTGCCTATATGCTGATTTGATCCGGTGAGCTGATTGAACAGAGTCGTCTTTCCACAGTTCTGGTTGCCAACCAGGGCAAATGTAAGTCTTGTTCCTTCTGGAAGCGGATCACCGTCCCCTTTGACGTGATATTTTCCTTCCTCGCCAAGTCCTGGATGTTCCTTCTCCTCTATGATCTCAACTCTGGTGTGGGCTCTGGATCTTGTCTCTATCTGCTCTGCATCTATCTGCTCTGCATCAGCCAGTCTGAGTGTAAGTTCATATCCATGGATCTGAAACTCCATAGGATCGCCCATCGGAGCAAGCTTCACAAGGGTGAGCTCCGCACCGGGTATAACACCCATGTCAAGGAAATGCTGTCTTAGCTCTCCTTCACCGCCAACTGCCTTTATTCTGGCACTCTGTCCTACCTTCAAATCTCTCAGTGTCATAATTGATTATCCTTCTTTCATCATTCATCCAGATTCATCCACGCAGTCTTTCAGTACCACAAAATCGTCTGTCGAATGCCGTCTATTTATGTTTATTGATATTTTTTCTCAATTATAGCACGATGCGTTGTATGCGCAATATATAGATCCTGATTATCGTCTATATTTTCACGGCTTTTTCATGTGCATCTCTGTCTATAGAAGTCAGTTCCTTAAGTTCCCTCACCGTAAACACACCGCAGACAATCGCAGTTATTCCGTCCGCTATCGGTCCCGCATACATGACACCATCGATCCCCATGAATATAGGGAATATGATGATGAGAGGAAGCAGAAATAGTATCTGTCTTGTGAGTGACATGAACACACCAAGTCTCGCCTTTCCTATAGAGTTGAAGAAGTTTGATGTCACCGGCTGGATTCCATTTACGATGGTAAGAAACATATATATCCTGAAGTATCTCTCTGAAAACTGGAAGTACAGCTCGCTTCCCTCTCCAAATGCGCTTATGATCTGTCTAGGGAATATCTGGAATGCTGCAAATGCCACCACCGACAGAGCTGATGCTGCTGCCAGCGCCAGAAGATAAGTCTTTCTCACCCTCCTGTACTTTCCTGCGCCATAGTTGAAGCCTATGATCGGCTGGGTTCCCTGTGATATTCCTATAACGATCGCCATGAATATCATGTTTACCTTGCTTATTATTCCTGAACACGCAAGTGGTATGTCGCCTCCATACACCGACTGTGCTCCGTATCTTGACAAAGTATTGTTCATGACAACCTGGACTATCGCCATGGCTATCTGATTGAAACACGCCGACGCACCGAATCTGAATATATTGCCGCAGGGCTCTCCTCGCATAACAAAACTTTCCCTGGTAAGATGTATTGTCTTGAAATGGAACATATATCTGAGGCTTATGGCAAATGATATGATCTGTCCTGTGATAGTTGCCAGCGCCGCACCGCGCATACCCATATCGAGCCCGAATATAAGTATCGGATCAAGTATAGTGTTGATGATGGCACCTGTCAGCATGGATATCATTGAATACCTCGGACTTCCATCAGCCATGATCAGCTTGCTCATTCCGGTATTCGCTATCAGGAATGGGAAACCTATCGCTGTTATCCTTGTGTACTCCTGTGCAAATGGCAGAACCTTGTCAGTTGCGCCGAATGCCTTTAGCATAGGTGTCAAGAATATTGTCGTCACAAGGAAAAGTGCCACGCCAAATATCGCCATGAGACAGATTCCATTTCCTGCTGCCTCAGCCGACTTCTTCTCATCTCCGGCACCAAGCTTCAAAGAAAAGCTGGTCGCACTTCCTATGCCAAGAAGAAGCGATATCGCAGTACATGCCGTTGAAAGAGGAAATGCTATATTTGTCGCAGCATTTCCAAGCATTCCCACTCCGTGTCCTATAAATATCTGGTCAACTATATTATAAAGTGCTGTCACCAGCATGGATATGATACACGGTATGGCAAAGGTTGTGAGCAGATGTGCCTCATTCTCATATCCAAGGGGATTGTTCTGATTTTCATTTGTCTTTGTGTTATCAGATGTCATGATTCTGTATTGCCTTTCTGTCTGTATTGCGACTCAGTTTTTCATTCCATATTTCTTCAGGTCTACCCGGTCATTTTCAACCTCTATGCCGTCTGCCCTCAGGCGGTCCGCCTGGACATTTGCTCCACCGAACGCAAATGCTCCCGCAAGCTCACCCTTGGAATTCACCACTCGGTAACACGGTATATTCTCAGGATCAGGATTCTTATGAAGTGCATTGCCCACGGCTCTCGCCATCTTCCTGTCACCTGCCATCTCCGCAACCTGGCCGTATGTTGCAACACATCCCTTCGGAATCTTCTTCACCGCATCGTAGATCCTCTTTGTCGGACTGTAGGTTACTATGTCATAGCTATCCGCTATCATCTGCTTCACAGCATCCTCTGGCACACTTCCATCCAGTATGATAGTGTTCCAGTGTTCTTTGTTCTGATGCCAACCCGGTATGACAGACTCAAATGCCTGCCTCCAGAAATCCCGGCTTTCCGGATCAGCCTTCACATTCAGATTGATATATCCATTCCTCTCATAAGTCCAAAGGAATGCCTTCTTGCTTCCCTTGACTCTCACAAGCTGCCAATTCTGGTCGTGAAATGGCGCCTCCTGATACGTGTCAGGAAACGACAGACCGTATGCCAAAGCTTCCTCTCTTGTTGTCATTTGTATTTTTCCTTTCCTGTGTTGCGATTATGTCATAGCTGACAGTTTGCCTCTCAGCTATATAACGCACCGTTTTTATCTTTTTTCATTTTTCAGCTAAAAAGCGATAAACTACCTGTATCCCTTGAGGTATTTCTTCTGCTCATCAGTTATGCGGTAACTCTCCACAGCCTTCTGTATTGTCTTTCTGTGAACCCAGTCGGACATGCGGTGTTCTTCTATGTACGGAATTACCGCATCCCACTGCTTTGCCAGAGCTGTAGCCATGTACCACGCTATCATCATGTTGACATAATACTCATCAGACTCAACTCCCGCCACAAGCTTCACATACTCAGGCTCAAAATCCTCGTCAAGATAAAGTCTCATGAGCATTCCTATTCCGTACCTTATAGTATAGGTCTCGCTTGAGGCAATCCAGCGCTTGATGACCGGTAGCAGTTCTTCCTTGTGCTTTTCAAAACACTTCGGTGCCGGAAAATCACAGGTTGCCCAGTTGTCTATATACGAAAGAAATCTCTCTACCTCTGATAGACATTTATCATAGTCCTTTATCCTGGTTATGAGCATCATGTGAAGATTGTTTTCCTCGTAATAATGGTGTGGAAGTTCTTTTATAAACTTTTCTGACAGTTCTGTTCCAGCTATACTCTTTGCATATTTTCTGAGCACGGGAACTCTTATGCCTATGACAGTCTCCTTGTCGGTGTCAGGCATAAGCCTGCTGTGAAAATCTCTGTATGCCATATCCTGTAGTTCAAACAGATGCTTTTGAATCTCCTCCATATTTTCACCTTACGCTTTCTAATTTTCTCGTTGTTAGTTTTCCATTTTCTACATTTTTCTATTCTAACTCATAATTGTATACAACTATTATATCTAATACTATCTGAATTTCTTCACATGCTCCGATATAAACCGAAACAGTTCGATATTGACCTTCTCATTCTTCTCCTCCGCCTCAAGATATTCAGGCACTGAAATATCTGTCTGAACCTCTCCGCATACATCAACGCCCAATATTCTTGAATGTCTTATACCACCGTCATATCTTTCATCATTACGACAAGCGTCTGTATTTTTTTCTTCACCCTGACCGCCAAGAAAGACACTGAGCAGACGTTCAAGTCCATCGATTGACATATCCCCCTGACTCCAGTTTGTCTCCGTGTATTCTGTTCCGAGGACATCTTTGTCTATAGATATGTACAAGGGCAGATCTGTTCTGATATGTTTCAGCTTATCCTCAGGCAGTCCACCATGCAGGTCTTTGGCAGAAAATATCAACAGTCTTCCGCTTGAGATATCCCGGGAAATATCATACGAATCATCGTACTCAGCTTCTTGTACATTATACCCACATTTATAGCTTTCCACATTTTCTTGTCTCCCCTTGGAACCTTTATAACTTTCCAAAGTCTGCTCTATATCTGACTCCGGCGGACCTACAACTACCAGCTGTCTTAGATTTTTATTCTGTATAAGAGTCTGTCCCGCCCAGTCTCCGCAGCTCATCATTTCTGGAACCATCGGTATCTGCATGTCTGTATGATGATCATACATAACCAGCCCAAACGGTTCGGTTATATGATCTGTTATAATCTTCGTTATATAATGATAATTTCCCGAATCTATATAATGTATACCCTGGATTCCGTACGGCTCTATCCTGCCCCATATTTTTTCATATGCATTTTTTGAACAATACATATCTGTCTCTTGTATATCAGAGCAATCTATGTATCTGAATCTATCTATATCCTTTATATCCTCATCACGATATACGTGAGTAAAATCCAAAATCATATTCTCATTTTTCACCTTGCTGTCACCCATATACAACCTCCATATATCCAGTAACAAGTCAATTTCGCAGCAATATCGATTAACCTGTCAATAATAAAATAATCTTAATATAAAAATCGCCCGACTGTATTCTAACACAACCGGACGATTTTAATCACTATTTGTCTTTCTTTTTCCTTATGTGGATCTCCGGGATTGCCACCGTGTCATATGTCACAGACGAGTCATCCTCACCCACATTATCCTCATTGTCATCATGGCTCTTTGTGTTCACCTCAGGAATAGCCAGATTGTCAAATGACATGTTGAATCTGTGATGCTTTTTATGCTGTTCTTTATTTTTTTCTCTCATAGTTGGTTATACCCCCTAAAGTATGTTTATGAAAAATGTAATTACCAGGCTGTTCAGGAAGTCAGCAAATAAACTTCCTATAAGCGGTATTATCAGATATGCCTTGACCGAAGGAACATAGCGGTCGCATATAGCCTGCATGTTCGCCATGGCATTTGGCGTTGCTCCCATACCGAATCCGCATGTTCCGGCGGCCAGAACCGCCGCATCGTAATCCCTGCCCATCACGTTGAACACAACAAAATATGTGAACAGCATCATGAGTATAAGCTGCGCTGAGAGCAATATTATAAGTGGAAGTGCAAGCTCCGCAAGCTGCCACAGTTTCAGTGTGATCATCGCCATTCCCAGGAACAGTGACAGGCAGATACCACCAAGGTTGTTGATCTCACCCATGTATATATCAAACTTGCCGGAATACTCTCCGATATTTCTGATGACCGCAGCCGCGATCATCGCACCTATATATATAGGAAATGTAAGTCCTGTCTTTGTGAGGAGTTCCGATATGATGGTTCCTATTCCTACTGCTATGATGAGCTGAAACACTGCTGCCGCATACATATTGGTATGACGCTCATGTTTCTTCTCATCCTCAACCAGTATACTGTCGTCCTCGGCAACTGCAGTATCCAGAAGTTTCTTCCTGTCTATGAGTCTCTTGCCAATAGGGCCACCTATAAGACTTCCTGCGATAAGTCCAAATGTTGCCGCAGCCGTGCATATAGTTGTTGCCCCCTTGACATCAAAATCCTCCAGCACCGGGCCAAACGCTCCTGCAGTTCCATGACCACCTACCATAGGTATAGATCCCGTGCAGAGTCCAACAAGCGGATCAAGATGCAGCAGCTTACTCACCCCGAGCGCCAGAAAATTCTGGGACACTATAAGCACCACAACCAGTCCAAGGAATATGAACAACGACTTTCCTCCGCTCTTTAAAACCTTGAGATTCGCCTGGAATCCAACGGATGTGAAGAAGAATACCATGCACACCTCTCTCAGCGTATCGTCAAATGTAAATTCTGCTATGCCAAGACTGTAACACACACAGGTCAGGACTGCGAAAAGCAGACCTCCTATGACCGGCGCCGGTATGCAGAATTTCTCCAGGAAATTAATTCTTTTCTTCAAAAACTGTCCCAATATAAGTACCAGAACTGACACCGCCAGTGTCTGATACATATCTATCTGTATCTCCATGTAAGACCTCTCTTATCTATATTATATACACATGCAGACATCCGTGATCAGATACCTTCTTAATCCAATATCATCTGCATATATTCTTTTCCGCATTCAGTATATTTATTATCAGCAACTGACAACTACTGTTCAGCCGGGATCTCTATTCCTTTTTTCTGATAATAAACTTTCGCACCATCATGAAATGGAATGGTCACGTTCTTCACAGCCTCACTCTCATCTATCTGGAAGGTGAGTGCTATTGAATACTGGATATCCTGCGCATGTTCAAAGAGAAGTCCTGTGAGCTCCTCCACTATCTTCTCATCCATATCATCCCTGGCGAGGAGCACTGCTCTGACACCGAGTGTCACAACATCCTGAGTCTGTCCCTCGTAGGTTCCCGCTGGTATGGTGTAATCCGTATAGAAGCCGTACACGGATTTTAGTCTGTCCCTGCATTTGTCATCTATTCCGATGAGCTTTACGTCACATTCCTTAGACAGCTCCTCGATCACCGAGGTCTGTATACCTGCTGTACAAAAGAATGCATCTATCTGTCCTGATTTGAGTTCATTTGCCGCATCCACATAATCGAGATTAACCGTGTCCACAAGGGATTCCACAAGGCCGGTCATCTTAAGTATCTGCTCTGCATTTCTCTGGGTACCGGACTCCTCCTCACCCACAGAAATCTTCTTGCCCTGAAGATCATCCAAGCTGTCTATTCCCGAGTCAGCTCTCACCACGATCTGACACGCCTCAGTGTACAGGCTGGCAACTGCCGAGTACCCTCTGTACCTCTTCTTGTCCGTGGCGCCTGTTCCGTTGTAGGCCGCATCCACCAGATCCGCCTGGGCTATCGCCATGTCCACATATCCGTCGGACAGAAGCCTGATATTCGCCGTGGAGCCTGCAGTAGCCTTTACCTCAAAATCAAGATCCTCATCCTCCGAGGATGCTATCTGCGCAAATGCGTTGGAGAACGCATAGTATCCGCCGCCAACTCCCGCGGCTCCCAGCTTCACGGAATCACTGCCGATGCCACACCCGGCAAGGGAAAGTGTCATCAGAATGGCTGTTCCCACTGCAACCATCCTCTTTATCTTTTTCAGTTTCATTTCATTTTCCTCCTTACGTGACTTGGCGAAAGATCTTTCTCTTCGCTATTACCACCACCATACAACAATCCCGTATAACACGAAATAAAGGGCTTATCGCCCTTTATTATCGCCGTCCATATACCATGTACATCATTATTGTTATTTTACAACTATATTTAACAAAATGATATGGATAATTGTATTTTATATCTATAAAATCATCCTGAATCCGTCTATGAGAGCTATATTATTTACATTTTTATAATTTTTACGCCCTTATCTGCATCAATAATGCCGCCCTTCGCTGTAAGCTTTTTATTCTTTCTGACATCCAGCTTAGTCAGTTTGTTAGGCTTGCAGAACAGTTTTTGAAGACTTCTGCTCTTGCTTACATTCAAGGTCTTTAAGCTATTATTACCACAATACAATGTTCTGAGTTTCGGTGTGTTTCCGGTCGACAGAGCTGTAAGCTTTCTTCATCTTTTTGTTCTTACTCACATCAAGTCTGGTTATCTTGTTGCCTGAACTTGCTGTCCGGGAATGCCTTCTTATCGATCTTGACCTTGGCTGTAGCTGCGCTTGCAGTTACAACTCCATCTCCCCATACACTTCCCATAGATGCTGTCACCATCGCCGCAACGACCCCCGCAATAACCAATCGCTTCAACCCGGTAACAAATGTGTAATTTTTCCTGTCTCTCGTTTTTCTTTATCTCCCTTTATATAAATTTTCAGCATAAAAAGGCACATTTCTATTGTATATAAGTAAACTTAAAAGTCAACTCCGTATTGCTGCTTATTATTTTTATCATATTTTATTTTCTTGCAAATGCCGGAGCACTCCGGAATATAAACAAAATAAACGGCGGAGTCATTGTCTGATATGTACCCAGAATCCTGGACACATATTTATGAACTAGGCTGAACACATGGATGCTATCCTGTATTGTACAGGTGGCATCCATTTTGTTT